>CALWLO010000008.1 GCA_944381545.1 uncultured Acetatifactor sp.
AATATTATTTACAAAAAAAAGATGATTTTTACCTTTTTTTTTTTTTTTTTTACCAGAAATTTTCCATTATAAAAATGCATTTGTTTTTTGCCCCTACAGAGTATATAATAGTATTAAAGAAAAATTTTGAATAAGGAGCTATGCGCTGTCATGTATCAAATAGATTTTAAGCACCCCCTTTCTGTTTATTTTGTCGGCATCGGCGGTATCAGCATGAGTGGTCTGGCGGAGATTCTGCATCATGCTGGCTTTACCGTATCCGGCTCTGACTGGAGATCCTCTCCCATTACCCAGGCTTTGGAGCATAAGGGCATACGGGTTGTCTATGGAGAAGACGCATCTCATATCACGGATGATATTGACTGTGCGGTACTGACAAGTGCTGTGCACGAGGATAATCTGGAATTCACTGCCATCCGCCAAAAAGGAATTCCTTACCTGTCAAGAGCCCAGCTTTTGGGACAGATCATGAAAAATTACGAGATTCCCATTGCTGTCAGCGGCACCCATGGCAAGACCACAACTACCTCCATGCTTTCCGAGATCCTGCTGCAGGCGGATACCGATCCCACCCTGTCCATTGGCGGGATCCTGAAATCCATCGGCGGCAATGTCCGGGTAGGGAAATCCGGATATTTCCTGACGGAAGCCTGTGAATATACCAACAGCTTTTTAAGCCTTTTCCCCAAAATCGGTCTGATCCTGAATGTGGAGGAGGATCATCTGGACTTTTTCAACGATCTGGCAGATATCCGCCATTCTTTCCGGCAGTTTGCACAGCTGCTGCCACAGGACGGTGCGCTGGTCATAAACGGTGACATCGACCGTTATCAGGAGCTGACGGAGAACCTGTCCTGCCGGATCGTAACATATGGTCATGGGGCAAAGTATGACTATTATGCCGATGACATCACATATGATGACCATGGAAACGCCTCTTTCCTGCTTCACAGCCCCGACAGGGAGCCCGGGCATGTGACCCTGCAGATTCCCGGCGAGCACAATGTTTACAATGCTGTTGCCGCAGTTGCCATAGCAGATCTGCTGGGAATCAGCCGCAGGGACACTCTTTCTGCCCTTGGCTGCTTCCAGGGAACGGCCCGCCGTTTTGAATACAAGGGGTCTTTTAATGGAATTACCATAATAGATGATTATGCACATCACCCTACAGAAATTACTGCAACTTTAACTGCTGCGCAAAATTATCCTCACAGGACTCTGTGGTGTGTATTCCAGCCCCATACTTATACCCGTACCAAGGCCTTTATGAAAGAATTTGCCCAGGCTCTGACACTGGCCGACCGCGTGGTACTGACGGACATCTATGCCGCACGGGAAAAGGATACTCTGGGCATAAGCTCCCGGGATCTGCAGGCCGCCCTGCAAGCGCTTGGCCGGGAATGCGATTACTTTCCTTCCTTTACAGAAGCCCAAAAATTTTTATCAGAAAATTGCATAAACGGCGACCTGTTGATAACTATGGGAGCCGGAGATGTGCAGAAAATCGGTGCCTCTCTTCTTGAAAAATAGTTATCCACAATATCCACATTTTTTCTGCCCTTTTATTTCCGAAAAAATGTGGATAATTTTTTGCCGAACTGTGGATAGCCAGCTTATTTTCATCATATATTCTGTTTGAAATTTCCGGACTTTTTACGGGCGGCGTTAAATCTATCCACATTTTCCACATTTTCCACAGCTTGGGCCGGCTGAATGAATCGCTTTTCTTTCCGGCAAAATGCCTATTTCCTTTTTGATTTTCCTGTGCTATACTTTGTACCACTGATACACAAAAGGATGGTTACCCCATGGCACGCATAACGATTTATAAGGATAATTACATAGAATCCACTGCCGTATCCAACTGCTTTATTGATGAATACATGAAAGATGCCAACGATGCCCAGCTGAAGGTATATCTATACCTTCTTCGCATGATGCATGCTAATCTGGCTTTCAGTGTGTCCGATATTGCGGACAAGTTTAATCATACGGAGAAGGATGTACTGCGGGCTCTTCGCTATTGGGAGAAGCAGAAGCTTCTGACCCTGGACTACGATGCAGATAAGAATCTGGTGGGGATTCACCTTTGCGAGCTGACTCCCGGCGGCTCCTGCTTAAGCAGGGGCAGCGCCGTATCCCTGCAGCCTCAGGAGCCTGCTGCCCTGCAGAATTCCCAGCCTGCTGCCCAGGCCGGCCCGACTGCCGTATCCGACGCATCCACAGCGCAGGCAGGAGTATTTACAGCAGCCCGGGAGCTTGCCGAAAAACCGGATCCCTATGCCAAACCGGTCTACAGCGCCGATCAGCTCCGCAGCTTTAAGGAGCAGGAGAACACTGCCCAGCTTCTGTTTGTGGCACAGGTATATGTGGGGCGGCCATTGACAGCATCCGATATGAAGACAATCCTGTATCTGTCAGATGTACTGCATTTTTCTGATGATCTGATCGACTATCTCATTCAGTACTGTGTAGACCGGGGCAAAAAGGATTTCCGCTATATGGAAAAGGTAGCCATCAGCTGGGCGCAGCAGGGCATCACTACACCCAAACAGGCGCAGAAGGCTGCCCTTAAATACGATAAGTCTGTCTATGCCATCATGAACGAATTAGGCAAGTCTTCCGCCCCCACCAGCAAGGAGCTGGAATATATCAACCGCTGGATCGGGGAATACGGCTTCAGCACGGATATTATCTTTGAAGCCTGCGAACGCACTGTACTGGCTGTGGACAAGCATCGCTTTGAATATGCCGAGGGGATCCTGAGCAGCTGGCGCAAAGAGAATGTCCGTCATAAGTCCGATATCAAGCGGATTGACGAACAGCATCAGAAGCAAAAAGGCGCCGCTGCCCGAAACGCCGCCGGCGGAAATAAGTTCAATCAGTTTAAGCAGAATACCTATAATTTTGAAGAGCTGGAACAGGAGCTTCTCAGCAACTGAAACAGCTTGCCTATGTACACAGAATCCATAAATCGTTACAGGGGAATAATGCCGTGGCACTGACTAAAGCTCAATATGATACCATTAAGAGAAATTATGAAGAAAGACAGACCCGCAATATGCGCCTGCTGATGCAGCGCCGGGAGCAGGTCTACTCCCGGTTGCCGGAATATCAGCAGCTGGACGCCTCCGTGGGAGCCACCTCCGTGGCTCATGCCCGGCTTTTACTGGAGGGGGATACCGGAGCACTGGCAGAACTGAAGCAGCAGCTGGCAGAGACCTCCGCCCGGCGCAGGGCCCTACTGATCCAGGCCGGTTTTTCGCCGGATTACCTGGAACCGATCTATGACTGCCCGGATTGTCAGGATACCGGCTATATTAATGGTAAAAAATGTCACTGCTTCCGCCAGCAGGAGATTACCCTGCTGTATGAACAATCCGGCATCCAGGAAATGATTGCCCGGGAAAATTTCGATACCCTTTCCACCGCCTATTACCAGGGCGAGGATCTTCAGCGTTTCGAAAAAGCTGTCTCTATCAGCCACAAATTTGTGGATGAATTCAAAAAAAACTATCAAAATTTGCTTTTTTATGGTACAGTAGGTACGGGGAAAAGCTTTTTATCCGGCTGTATCGCCAGAGAACTTCTTTCTCAGGGGCTGGCTGTGATCTATTTCAGCGCCTGCGGCTTGTTTGAAACTCTGGCCCGTTACAGCTTTGATACAAAATCAAAGGAAACTCTTTACAATTTATACAAAGACCTTTACAATAGTGATCTGGTGATCATTGATGATCTGGGGACGGAAGTAACCAATAACTTTGTGACCTCCCAGCTTTTTTCCCTGCTTAACGAGCGGCATCTGAGGCAAAGAGCCACAATCATCTCCACCAATCTGAATCTGGAGGAGCTGCGGGACCGGTATTCCGACCGCATTTTCTCCCGTATCACCAGCAATTATTCACTATGCAAGCTGTCCGGACAGGATATTCGGATGTACAAAAAGAGATTTTCGGGAAAGTGAGGGAGATTTTCATGGCAAACCGTGAAGAGAAGCGTAACTTGGAGACCATTCCTGTAGGTTCCTTAGGGATCATCGCCCTGGAGGGCTGCAGAGTACTGGGCGATAAGGTCGATAAATATCTGGTAAAATGGAGAACGGAGCGGGAAAATGAACATAAGGATTCTTTGGCATTTTCCGGTTATCAGCGGAACTCCTATCTGCTGAATACGAAGGTTCCCCGTTTTGGCTCGGGCGAGGCCAAGGGTATGATTCTGGAATCCGTCAGAGGTTGTGATCTGTATCTGCTGGTGGATGTGTGCAACTACAGCCTTACCTATTCTCTCTGCGGACACGAAAATCACATGTCTCCCGACGATCATTATCAGGACTTAAAGCGCATCATTGCTGCTGTGGGCGGTAAGGCCCGCCGGATTACTGTGATCATGCCCTATTTGTATGAAAGCCGTCAGCACAAGAGAACAACCAGGGAGTCCCTGGATTGTGCTCTGGCGCTGCAGGAGCTGGTGGGTATGGGGGTGGATAATATCATTACCTTTGATGCCCATGATCCCCGGGTGCAGAATGCGATCCCCCTGCATGGCTTCGAGACGGTACAGCCTGCTTATCAGTTCATTAAGGGTCTGCTGCGTAATGAAAAGGATCTGCAGATTGACAGCAGCCATATGATGATCATCAGCCCGGACGAGGGCGGTATGAAGCGAGCGATTTACATCGCTAACGTGCTGGGACTGGATATGGGAATGTTCTATAAACGTCGGGATTATACCCGTATTGAGAATGGCCGTAACCCCATAGTTGCCCATGAGTTCCTGGGTTCCAGCGTGGAGGGCAAGGATGTGATCATCATTGACGATATGATCTCCTCCGGCGACAGCATCCTCGAGACGGCGGCGGCTCTGAAGGAGCGCAAGGCCGGCAAGATCTTTGTCTTTGCTACCTTTGGCCTGTTCACCAATGGCCTGGAGAAATTTGACAGAGCCTATGAAAACGGCGTCATCAACAAGATCCTGACCACCAACCTGATATATCAGACACCGGAGCTTCTGGATAGAAAATGGTATATCAACTGTGATATGAGTAAATATATTGCCTATATCATTGACACCCTGAACCATGACTCTTCCATCAGCGATCTTCTGAACCCCAATGAGAGGATTCAGAATATTGTCTCCAAATATAAAGCAGGAGAGCTGTAAATCAGCCTCCCCTTCTGTGCAGACATCCGTATACAAACAGAATGCCCCCGGATATCGGATCGCTTTTTGATCGGATATTTGGGGGCGATCTTTGGCTTCCTGTATATCAGATACCGCTGGTCGGCTTCCTTATTTTCTCTCATCCAGGTACAACTGGACACGTCGGTTCAGGATTTCAACCACCTCTTCGGCTGTCTTGGTTCCCTCAAAGTAAGGCGCCAGTTCTTCGTTCATAATCTCAGCAACCTCTCCCAGATCCAAAGCCGGATGGGCATTCTCCACCAGAAAGATAAACTGCTGCCGTTGCTTTTCCGTATAGGTCATGGCTTCATAAGCCTCCTGCTCTATCCACTGGGCATCGGGTCTTTCTCCGAATTCCTCTGTCATCAAAGCCTCCAGAGCTGCCTTATTGACGGGAAAATCCGCATGATCAGCCATCCAAAAGGTCTCGCCGGAACTGAACATCTCTTTGCTGTAATCATGCAGCGCATATCTTGTCTGGGCTTCTTCCGATAGGAGATATTTCAGGAATGTCATGGCTCCCTCTTTTCTTTCGGACTGGCTGCTAAGGTAGATTGTCCTGGTATTCAGATAGATGCCATAGCCCTCCGACCTGGGATACCCCAGCATGCAGATATTGGTGCCAAGAACTTCATAGAAGTCTTTAAACCCGGCAAAGGATGTCATGCCCCTGGTTCCCGGTAAAGTTGCATCTGCATAAATATCCTCTGCGTCCACCGCCACATTCATTCCCCTATATCCATATTCCCCGGCAAATTCCAACAGCTCCAGAAACGGCTCTTCGGTAAGATGGCTCTCTCCCTTCTCCCAGTCAATATAGTCCTTGTTTGAATCGTCCGACAGGGCATATTTCAGAATGACTTGGCTTGGTGCAAGAGAGTCCTGCAGGATCTTCGCTTCTGAGCTGCGCACCTTATCCATCAGCTTCTCCACTGTCAGGGAATCCTCTCCCTCCATATCCGAAGTCCGATAGGCGGCAAAATCGAGACTGAAATCATAGGGAATGCCATACAGCTTTTGATCCACCATACTGACCTCCAGCACCCCTTCAAGACAGTCCAGCGTTTCAAACCCCTGTCCGTCCAAGCATTCTACATAACCGCTTTTCACCAGAGCCTCCATATCCGTAAAGACTTCATCTCCCAGCAGATCCGGCCCCCTCCCTGCAGCAAGCTCCATCTGAATCCTGCTGCGGAAGCGCTCCAGATCCTCTCCCTGCTCCGGAAGCATCACAGTAACAGAATACTGACTGCTTTGCCGGTTGAATCTGGCAATCACATCCTCCAATCCCACATTTTGTAAACAAAGGGCCAGGGTAATCTCCTGTTTGCTGCTGACAAAATCCTGTTTTGTCAAATCATAGGTCAGAAACAGCATATCCCCATCGCATTGAGCCAGAATGTGCAGCGTCTGATTTTTTCCCCTGCACATTCTATAAAGGGTATCCAGGTAATACCCATGATCCCCATAGTGATACAGTTCTCTGGCTCCTTCCTCCTCCACGGCCCAGATGCCGTTTCGATCAGTAATATACAGGATACCATCTTCCCCATATACGGCCAGATAATCCAGTTCTCCCATCCCCTCAAGCAGCTGCTTCTCTCCGTCGGTTGTCCACAGACAGGGCTGCTTCTCCGCATCATAGCCATACAGATACAGGGGCGACTGCACATCCGCCTGTACAGCTCCCAACACCCAGCCTGCGATTACCAGCTCTCCCTGCTCCTTCAGCTCCTCATCAAAAAAGGAGACCACTGCAGAATAGGAGCCTTCCGAATCATATTGGTAACCATGGTTCTGAAAAGAGATAAGTCCGCTGAAAACCTTCAGCAGCTGATTTTTATCTAACTGCTCATTCAGCATATCCTTGCCTGGTAAAATCTGGCCTACGCCATCGTCGTCAAAGGCAGCAAGCTCCAGTTTTTCCTCGTCTCTATAGACCAGGCAATACAGACTACCATCCAGGGATGGAAATACTTCCCTGACCCCGCTGTAAACAGTGCCGTCTCTTTCCAACTCATCGTTCCGAACCACTGTCGTCCATTCCCCGGTTTCCACAGAGAAGGTCATTTGATATGCCTCAAGCGCCGTCAAGTCCAGCAACATCTGACTGATTCCACCCTGGTATAAGGAAGGGATCCCCTGGGTAGTAACCTTGGCCTCACCCACCGTCTCACGCAGGACAGCCTCCCAGTCCGGTATGACATATTCCGTCATGGGACTGCCCTCTTCATAGAAAGCTACAGGCTCCTGCGTCCCGGTCTCATCCGATTCCTGCTCCATATCCTGGCAGCCACCCAAGAGCAGGGTGGCCGCCAGAAAAAGAGATATGCCCAGGAATGATTTCTTACGCCATACTTTCTTCATTTCCGAAATACCTCTTACAGTCCGCATAACGAATGGTGTGTATATGTAACCGGTTTTTCATATTTCGTAGCGCCACATGCACACTTATATACCTGTGCACGAGTTTCCGCAGAGATATAACAGGTTACCGTTTCAAATGATTGACCGTTATTCATTGTGTATGGATGTGATCCCACAACTGTACTTGGGCTTGTCACTGTATCTCCCATATACGAGTACGCACATACATGCGCTGCTGCATAAACTCCCATACTCATGCCGCACAACATAATACTGATACATAAAATTACTGCAATTTTTGTCATTTTCTTTTTCATATGGTTTTTCCTCCCAAGCTTTTTTTGTGAATCAATGATTATTCTTCTTGATTTCGATTTTGCGTATATCATAACAGCATATTTTCTCCCTTCTTTTTTTCCTATTAATCATTTATTTATAAATATAATTATAATCGAGAACCTTTATTTAGTCAATAATGTTTTATGGAATATTGACTTAATAAGGTACTGTCCTTTTGATCTTGTAATCGTTCAGCATAAGAGGATAAGCACTGGCA
Source organism: uncultured Acetatifactor sp. (assembly GCA_944381545.1). Lineage (GTDB taxonomy): Bacteria > Bacillota > Clostridia > Lachnospirales > Lachnospiraceae > Acetatifactor. Next base: position 8,105 of record CALWLO010000008.1, read on the forward strand.
GTCGCTTTTATGAATGCAGAGGGCTAAACGATCCATTAATTGTAAACCTTTTTTATATCTTGGTTGACATTATTTTTATTCCATTGTATACTCAATATTGAGTTTGCCACTATATGACAAAGGAGAAACATTATGAATACCAAAAAAATTGCATTAGTCGGTCTGATGACTGCTGTGATCTGCGTGCTGGGGCCTATATCCTTTCCTCTGCCCGTAAGCCCCGTCCCCATCTCGCTGGGACTTCTGGGGGTGCTGCTGGCCGTTTATCTGCTGGGCATGAAATGGGGCACTTTCAGCTGCCTGATCTATCTGCTGATCGGCCTGGTGGGCGTGCCGGTATTTTCCGGCTTTTCCGGGGGGGCTGCAAAGCTGTTCGGCCCCACTGGCGGATACCTGATTGGTTATATCTTCCTGGCGCTGATTGCAGGCATTTTCATCAGCAAATGGCCCGCTAAATGGCCTCTGCATCTGGCTGGTATGCTGCTGGGCATAGCAGTCTGCTATCTGTTCGGTACTCTGTGGCTGGGGCATCTGCTGGAACTCACCTTTATTCAGGCTCTTTGGGCAGGAGTAATTCCCTATATTCCAGCAGATCTGGTAAAGATTGCCGTTACGCTGATCCTGGGCGGCCTGATCCGCAAACGGCTGATCAAAGCGGATCTTATCGGCTAACCTCGCTGTCATACTACTGTAAGGAAATGCCCCGGAACTCGAATTATGTCTGTTCGATCTCCCGGGACATTGCATTCTTACATTATTTCTTTATTTTTGTTCATCCAGATACAGCTGAACACGTTTATCCAGTGCTTCAGCCACCTCCTGAGCAGTCCTGATGCCTGCAAAGAAAGGATCAAGCTCTTCCTCCGCCATCACGCTGATTTCTCCTAAGTCAAGGGCCGGATGAGCATTCTCCACCAGAAACATAAACTGTTCCCTTTGACTGTCCGCATAAGCAGAGCTTCTCATCTCTTCCGGCAGCCACTGTTCATCTGGTTTCTCTCCCAGTTCATAATCAATAAGTGCCGACAGGGCAGACTGATTGACAGGGAAATCCGCAGAAGTGTTTCTCCAGAGAGTCTCCCCGGAACTAACCATATCCTTAAATGTGTCATACATGACATACCTGGTTTGCGCTTCCTCAGAGATCAGATATTTCAGAAATGTGACAGCACCTTCCTTCTGCCCGGACTGACTGTTTACATAAAATGCATTGGTAGTCAGATAGATGCCATAGCCCTCCTCCCGAGGATACCCAAGCACTCGGATATTCGTGGTGCCCAGCGCATTATAGAGATCCCGAAAAGAGCTGAAGCTTCCCATCCCATATGCATAAAGCGGAGTCTCGGCAAATACCTCTGATGACTGCAATGTATGATCCATACTGGTATTATATTGGTATTCCCTGGCAAATTCCAGCAGTTCCAGAAAGGGCTGTTCATCCAGATGGCTCTCTCCTCTTTCCCAGTCGATATAAGCCTTATTGGAGCTGTCTGACAAGGCATACTGCAGGATGATCTGGCGTCCGTACAAGGATTTTTGAAGTACCTTCGTATCCGAGCTGCGTATCATATCCATTAGCTGCTGCATTGTCAGCGAATCCACTCCCTCCATATCTGATGCCCGATAAGCAGCGAAATCCACTCGGAAATCATAGGGAATCCCATATAGTTTACCATCTAACCGGCCGGTCTCCATGACTTTCTCCGAACAATCTATTTCCTCAAAGCCTTGCCCGTCCAGGCATTCCAGAAAACCATTTTTCACCAAGGTTCTGCGTTCTGGGAACACATTATCCGCCAACAGATCCGGCCCTCTTCCTGCTGCCAATTCCATCTGAAGCCTGCTGCGGAAGGTATCTTCATCCTCTCCCTGTTCCGGAAGGAGCACTTTTACAAAATAGCGACTGCTCTGCCTGTTGAATCTGGCAATCACATTTTCCAGCGCCGCATTCTGCATGGCCAAAGCCAGTGTAACCTCCTGTTTACCGGTGACCACATCCTGTTTTGCCAGATCATAGGTCAGCAACAAAAGCTCTCCATCGCACCCGGCCAGAATCTGCAGGGTCTGCCCCTCTCCTCTACACATTCCATAGAGGGTGTCCAGATAGTATCCATGATCCCCATAATGGTACAGCTCCCGGATCCCTCCTTCCTCCATGACCCAGATGCCGCTCCTGTCCGTAATACACAGGATGCCTCCCTCTGCATACGCTGCCAGATAATCCAGTTCCTCTGCCCCGAACAGCAGCTGCTTCTCTCCGTTGCTATCCCACAGGCAGGGCTGTTTTTCTTCATCATAACCGTATAAATAAAAGGGAGACTGAGCATCCGCCTGCAGGCCTCCAAGCACCCAGCCGGTAACATGTATCGTTCCCTGTTCTTCAAGCTGTTTATCATAGAACGAAACTGTTGCATATGCTTCTTCTGGAGTATACTGTTGACCATTATTTTGATAGGCAATGAGATTGCCTGAAAAATCCAGAAGCGCTTCTCCTTTCAGGCAATCATTCGGCATTTCCCTATCTGTATAAATCTCTCCTACTCCCTCTGGCTCCAGAACCGCCAGCCTGATCCGGCTCTCGCCCATCCTCACCATACAATACAGACCGCCGGCCAAAGATGGAATCGCTGCACGAATCCCCTCATAACTGACTCCATCCTTTTCGAAGCCTTCTCTTACCTCCACAGCTGTCCATTTCCGGCCATCATTAGAAAATATCTGCTGATATACACCTGCAAAATCCTTCATGCTTTCCGCATATACCAACGTAAGCTGACTGATACCGTCACGATATAGCTGCGGCTTCCCCTGAACGGTGATCTTGGCGTCCCCTGCCGTCTCACGCATAGCCGTCTCCCAGTCCGGAATCACATATTCTGTCATGGGACCATCCTCCGGCTGAAACGCTGTAATCTCCTGATTATCGTTTTCTTCCCATTCCTGTCTCCGGTCTCCGCAGCCCCCCAAAAGGAAAGTAAGAGACATGAAGATCATCAAACGCCGGATCGTTTTTTTATATTTTCTTCTCTGCATTCTTGAAGTACCTCTTATAGACCACAGGCAGAATGGAAGGTACGAGTAACTCCGTTTCTATTCTCCCTAGCGCCACATGCGCACTTCCACACCTCATACTCAGTTTTTGCGGAAATATAACAGATTACGGTTTCCATCTGTCCGGTTTCGGGATTGTGCTGATTGAAGTAATGCGAGCCTACATTAGAAGTCACCGTTACCTGGTCTCCCATATATGAATATGCATGGACATGCACCGCCGCATAGACACCCGCACTCATACCAAATACCATCATACTTTTCCTATTCTAAAATAAACCTTGACTGTTAAGCCAATTGTATATTATCAACTCTTTATTGTCAAGTGCTTTTCGTTATGTAATAGTGATGTATTTTTTGAATATCATCTCCTTGAGTTTATCCGTTATTTATCCGTTAGAATAAACCGGTATCTTGCCATTCCCTTCAAATTGTGATACACTGTTTTTCGTTGCAGAAGCCTCAAAACCAAGGTCGATAAGGCTTACCAAACCGAGTGTTCGAGACCTTCCACTCGTAAAAAAAATACTAGAGGAGATTGATCATGAAAAACAGTAAAACACTTTTTATCACCCAGGCGGCGATCATCGCCGCTCTCTATGTGGTGCTGACCCTGTTGGCTAATTCATTGGGGTTGGCCAACTATGCCATCCAGCTTCGCTTTTCCGAAGCGCTTACCATTCTTCCTTTTTTCACCCCCGCAGCCATACCCGGTCTGTTTCTGGGATGTCTGATCAGCAATCTGCTGACCGGAGCCATCGTCTGGGATGTTGTGTTCGGCAGCCTGGCCACCTTGCTCGGCGCCATCGGCACCTATCTGCTGCGCAGGGTAAAATGGCTGGCCCCCCTGCCGCCCATTGCTGCCAATACCATAATCGTACCCTTCGTACTTTACTATGCTTATCAGATTCCCGGCTCCATACCTTACTTTATGCTGACCGTGGGCATCGGTGAGATCCTTTCCTGCGGTGTACTGGGCATGCTTCTGCTTTTCGTGCTGCAGAAGAATAAAAAGTACATTTTCCCCACCGCCGCAAAGCCAGATACGCAGCAGCAGACTGCCAAACCATAAACCCGCAGCTTCTGCAACGGTAAGCCAGACAAAACCTCCGGTCTGTTTATACTGACCGGCACAATAATCAAATACCCCGCTGCCAGCAACGAGGTATTTGACCCTTGCGATGTTCGCCGAATGTACGCAAAAGTGCGTCCTCACGGCTCATTGACCGCAGTTCAATCCTCGGTTCTGATATAGGTGATAAAGGGATTACCGTTCTCTTCCAGCCACTGCTGGGTATCATTCATACCTTTTTTATATAGTCTTCCGGTGGAGGGTTCAAAGATCACCACATTATACTCATTAAAGCCCGTGATCAGCACCGCCTCTCCGTCTTCCAATATGGCCAGCACGGGAATATCCTGATTCACGAAGTACAGCATGGCATCCAGGCTGCAACCGCCCAGATCCAGTACCTGGGCCTGCCCCTCCAGATTCTCTGTCAGGATCTCCTGGGGACTCTTTCCCCGTTCCAGCAGAGAAGCGGTGTCCCGCACGATCCCTTCAAATGCCAGCATGGTATCCAGACATACAGCCAGGCTTCCTGCCTCCTCCGCTATCTCCGGAGCTGTAATGGCCATAATCTGATTTCTGACCACACGGTTTCCTCTGATCCATATGGTTCTGCCGCCGTCATCCACCACCACGCCGGAACAGTGATAAGCCTGACCGATAGCCATCGCCGGGCTGCAGTAAATGCCTGCCACATGCCCCAGGTCATAGACATAGTAGTGCTGCTGCTCTTCTTCTGCAGGCAGGATCACATTGCGTCCTCCCTCAAATACCACCTCTTTGGGCGTCAGTACCTGCAGTCCCTTCACATCAATCTCATTTCGTACCTGGATCTGCACCAGCTTCTCATAGATATCCACCGCAACTACCACCAACTGGTTTTTACCCACATCCTGAACAGTGCTGTTCATGATATGCTCCTGAGTAGTACTCACATAGCTGCCGTCCTCCTGACGCAGCACACGTTCCAGGGTGATCTGGTTTTCCTCTACCTGGCAGGAGATCGTGTAAATATTTTCCTGCTCATATTCCTTCAGAAGCTTTCCGGCAGCATCCCGGATACACACCTGATACATGGGGAAAAACTCCCTTCCCGCCGCATCAGCCACCACATCTTCTTTCCGGGCCACACCATAGATGATGTCCTCTCCCATAAAACCCAGCGGACGGGCTGTTTCATCCGCACCTACCTCAATCTCTATCATCTGCCCCGTCCCCAGATCCATCATCAGCAGCCCCTGACCCTGATGCCATACCACGATTTTATGATTCTCGGAAATCACCATGGCTTCATCACTCTCTACCAGTGCAATTCTTCTTGCGGTGCGTTCCTGAGTATTCACCTCGTAGATACTATGATCCAGATACAGATACAGCTTTCCTTCCCGATTCAGATACAGCAGCTGTTCCAATTCACAGGCCAGGATCTCATAGGATTTGTCATAGGGAATATAAATCGTTTCCTCTATCGTATTCTGAGCGCTGTTGTAGGTATAGAGCTGAATCCCCACTTCTCCCTCATGACGGCCTCTGTTCATATATCCATATACGGCAAACTGTACATTATTGCCTTCATCCACACTTAGAATCTTCAGGCCATATTGCTGATACATATCCCTGGCATCCCATTGTACTCTGGCGTTCTGAGAGGGATCTTCATAAAAAGAAAATAACAGCGTCAGTTTATTGGTAGTGGAATTATAGCTGCACAGCCTCCCAGCCGCTTCAAACACCACAATATTGCCGTCTTCACTCTCCACCAGAGGCGTATCCTCTCCCACAATCCCCAGCATGATCTTATCATTGCCGTAAATATCCCCCTCCACCGCAGGGATCTGATCCATGGTACGCTCAAACTCCAGCAGATACACCCGGTCTGCGGTATAGCGGATCCGATACAGTTCCTCTACCAGATAGCAGGTCTGCTCTTTCCCGCTGCCGGTTGCCACCAGATAGTGAAGCTCCATGGATGCGGTCTGGGTCGCCAGTTCCACCAGATTGATGGACGGCTCCGTCAGACGCCGCACATTCAACTCTCCCCAGGTAATCTGATGAAAGCTGCTGTGGATATCCACTTTGTGAAAAGTGGTATTGTCCCCCTGGGCATTGCTTTCCAGATATTTGGTCAACTCCTTTGCCGCTTCCTTATCAAAGGTTTTTTCATGAAAATCCCGCACATATTCCAGCTTTTCGTAGCCCCAGGTGCTGTCACTCCATATGACTCTTGTATAATACCAGATCTCCCTTCCGTCCTTGTCCGTCAGGGCAATAGCAAGGGAGTACTCCGTATCTTTCTCGATAAGATCCTTTAAGGAGGTCTCCACCCGAATTGTGCTGTCCTGGGTAAACTCTGGGATTTGTGTATTTTCGATCAGGCGGCTGCCATCCCGGCTGCGCACCTCCATCCGGATTCCCTGGATCTCCACACCATAGGTATTGATCCGAAATACCAGCTCCCTGTTCTCGCCCAGTTCCGCAATGGTTCCCCGCTGATAGGCAGTATCCATGGGCTGCGCATATCCATGGAGTTCATTGTAGGCGATATCCCCCTTTTCCAACAGGATAACAGGAAAGCTGGCCGCCGACAGTTCCATGGTCATATTATGATTGTCCTGATTCATGATCCTGCCTGCTACCAGCAGTGTCACCACAAAGGTCAGCAGGAAGATCACTCCTTTGATAATAGCCTTTTTCATCATTTTTCTTCTTTCCTGTCCAAAAGACGAACCAGCGTGGGTTCTACTCCCAGAAGCTCCATGGTCTCCTGCAGGGATACCGCCTGGCGGCCTGCATCCTGCTTTTTCAGCATATGCGGCTGTCCGGCCTGATTATGCCCCGAGGTATCCTGTCTTTTCACCGCACGAATCAGAAGATTTTTGGGCGTATGCTCCATATCAATGAATTCCAGGATCTGGGTCTCATATCCCTGCTGCTCCAGCAGATTAGCCCGAATCGCATCCGTAATCAAAGCGGACATGCGCTCCTGTATCACCCCATAGCGCGGCAGCGGCGCCAGCTGGGGGCAATGGATCTGCCGGTTTACCTCATGCTGGCAGCAGGGCACTGCCAGAATCACTCTTGCCCCCCAGCGCACTGCCTTTTCCAGCGCATAATCCGTAGCTGTATCACAAGCATGCAGGGACACCACCATATCTACCCTGTCCGTCCCCTCATAGGTGCTGATATCCCCCACCTGGAAATGCAGCTGCTGATAGCCACAGCGCACTGCCAGTTCATTGCAGCTGCGGATCACATCTGTCTTCAGATCCAGTCCGGTAATCCGAATATCTCTGCCCTGGAGCTCGTGCAGATAATAATACATGGCAAAGGTCAGATAAGACTTACCGCAACCGAAATCAATCACATGGATCGTACCTTCAGCAGGCAGCTGATCCAGAATATCCTCAATAAATTCCAGATAACGGTTTATCTGGCGGAATTTGTCATACTTGTTTTTGGTTATCTTACCGTCCGGGGTCTGTACCCCCAGCCCTACCAGAAAATCCTCGGGACAGCCCTCTTTTAAGATATACTGCTTTTCCCGGTTATGAGACAGATCCTGTAAGACATGGCAGGGCGTCTGCTTGACCTTAATGGTCATTTTTCCTTTTCTGCTCACCAGCACAACAGCACTTCTGTCCTTTGCCCGGATTTCACACTGGCGGAATTTTCCCTGCAGCAGATTTCCTATCAGGGCACAGGCTTCCTGACGGCTGTGATTGATGTGAAACACCTGTGTGCCTGCATAACGCGTGCTTTGAAACATCAGCTCTCCCCGCAGCATCACCGGGCGCAGCTTCAGCTTGTCCCCATAGGCTTTATCCTGACTGTTGCTCAGAATGACCTGTACCAGCCTTCCGTCTATGATCTCCTCAAGCAGCCTGTTTAGCTCGTCCATCCGCTGTAACCAACCTTTCTGTTTTTTCAGGCAGAGCCACGGAAAACTCATGGTTCCCGTGGCTCTGCCTGTTGTAAATCCTTATCCGCTGAAGCTGAAAAATCCTCTTCTGCCGCCTCTGCGGCGCTTATATACTTCATTTGACAGGAGTACGAAAACCAAAGCCCCTCCTAGTTCCGATTTTTCCTCAGAGCCCTCCCGCTCCGGATGCTGCTCCCGCTCTTCGCGGCGGAGAATATCTGTTATATTGGCAGCCATGCGCTCCAGCGTATAACGGTCAGGGTATTCATCATAGATCACACTGCCCTCGTAATCCATCCGATCCAAGATCTCAGCAATCCTTGTCTGATAACGCCGCACCTGCATAGGATACAGCTGCCGGAAATATTCCAGATCACGCAGTGCATCACGATCACGCAGTGCATCACGATCACGCAGTGCATCACGATCACGCAGTGCGTCCCCATCCGGCTGCATGCCATACGAAACGCCCATGCCCCCATAGCCCGCTCCCGGATATGTCATATAATAAGGTAAAATCCTGCGTTCAAAGTCCATGCTCAAGATGCCTTCTCTTTTTCTATAACATATGCATCCGGCATATTCCGTGTTACTTTGCTCCCTCTGCATCCCCGGCGATTTTGCCATTCTGCGGCAGCTTACTTCAATACCTGAATCCGGGCCATGGCGCGCAGCAGAGCCGCCTCCGCTCTGGCCATGTCCGTTCCCTGGGCATGCTCATGGATACGCTCCCGGGCGCGATCCCTGGCTGCTTCCGCTCTGGCCTCGTCTATTTCCTCCGGCCATTCAATAATCTCTGCCAGTATGGTGACCTGCTCAGGCAGAATTTCTACAAAGCCGGCATGGAGAGCCGCCTGCTTTTCTCCTTCCGGCTCCGTAATGGTAAGTACACCGGGCTTTACGATCACCGTCATAGGCAGATGCCCGGGCAGCACGCCGATCTCTCCCTCAGAGGTATTAAATTCCACCATCTCCGCTTCTCCCTCGTAGAAAACTCTGTCAGGAGTAATGATTTTCAATGTAAAGCAACTATTTTCTGCCATGGAAAACCTGCCTTTCCCTATTTTACTTTGGCCAGTACATCATCCATACTGCCTGCATTCAGGAAATAGCTTTCGGGAATATCATCGTGCTTACCCTCCAGGATCTCTTTAAAGCCTCTGATGGTCTCACTGATCGGCACGTATTTACCCTCCAGGCCGGTAAACTGCCCTGCCACGAAGAAAGGCTGGGACAGGAATCTCTGCACCTTACGGGCACGGGATACCACCAGCTTATCCTCCTCCGACAGCTCATCCATTCCCAGGATAGCAATAATGTCCTGCAGTTCCTTATATCTCTGAAGAATCTCCTGTACACTGCGGGCCGTCCGGTAATGCTCCTCACCCACAATGCGGGGATCCAGAATACGGGAGGTAGACTCCAAAGGATCCACAGCCGGATAGATACCCAGCTCCACGATGGAACGGGACAGCACAGTGGTAGCATCCAAATGGGCAAATGTGGTTGCCGGAGCCGGATCTGTCAGGTCATCCGCAGGTACATATACCGCCTGTACGGAGGTAATAGAACCGTTTTTCGTAGAGGTAATACGCTCCTGCAGGGCACCCATCTCCGTCTGCAGAGTAGGCTGATAACCCACCGCTGAGGGCATACGTCCCAGCAGTGCAGACACCTCACTGCCCGCCTGTGTGAAACGGAAAATATTGTCAATAAACAGCAGCACATCTTTACCGCCTTTATCGCGAAAATACTCCGCCATGGTCAGACCTGTCAGGCCCACTCGCATTCTTGCTCCGGGGGGTTCATTCATCTGACCGAATACCACGGGGGTCTTGTCAATAACCCCGGACTCACTCATCTCATGATACAGGTCGTTGCCCTCCCGGGTACGCTCGCCCACACCGGTAAATACAGAATATCCGCCGTGCTCTGTAGCGATGTTGCGGATCAGCTCCTGGATCAGCACTGTCTTGCCAACGCCTGCACCGCCAAACAAGCCGATCTTACCGCCCTTCTGATAGGGGCACAGCAGATCCACCACCTTGATACCGGTCTCCAACAGTTCTGTCTCGGTGGACTGCTCCTCAAATTTCGGCGCCGGCCTGTGAATAGGCTCATAAGTCACACCCTCCGGCGCCGGTTTGTTGTCAATCGGCTTACCCAGCACATTGAAAATACGTCCCAATGTGTTTTCCCCCACGGGTACAGAGATAGGCGCTCCGGTAGCAACTGCTTCCATTCCCCTTACCAGGCCGTCCGTAGTACCCATGGCAATGCATCTGACGGAATCGTCGCCCAGATGCTGCGCCACCTCCACTGTCAACTCCCCGCCATCCTTACCGGGGATAAGGATAGCCTCGTTGAGCTCCGGCAGCCGGCCCTCGCTGAAGTGAATATCCAGCACTGCACCAATGATCTGGGTAATCCGTCCTTTATTTTTTCCTGTCATATAATATCCCTTCTTTAATTTAAGCCTGTTACTGCAGGGGGTCATGAAATCGCCTCTGCTCCGGCTATAATCTCCGTTAATTCCTGTGTAATAGAACCCTGTCTTGCTCGATTATATTTCAGCGTCAAATCACTTATCATTTCTTCCGCATTACTGGTCGCACTATCCATAGCCTGCATACGAGCACCATTTTCGCTGGCTGCCGCCTCCACCAGACCGCCATAGATCAGGCTGGCTACATACTTGGGTATGATCATCTCCAGAACCTTTTCGTCCTCAGCTTCAAAATTCATGAGAACCTCCGGCTTATTGGCATGGTCAGGCAGAGCCTTCTTCTCTACCGGCAGAAGCTTTAACAGGGTCGGTACATGGCTCACCGTGTTCCGGAAGGCCGTATAAGCCAAATAGATCTCGCCGATTTCGCCTGCGGCAAATGCCTGCAGCAGTTCGCTACACAGCGCCATAGCATCAGGATACGAAGGCTCCTTAATGATATCAGACCTGTCCATCCGCACCTCATAGCCCTCTCTGACAAAGGCGTCCCTTCCCTTGCGGCCTGCAGCATATATCAGTACGTTCTCCTTATTCCAGCCCGGATGACGGGTCACCAGCTTCACAATATTGGAATTATAGCCCCCCGCCAATCCTCTGTTGGAGGAAATGACGATCACTGCTTTTTTATCGGAGCTTGCCGGCTGCAGATACCTGTGCTGCAGATTGCCCACCCGCACCAGAATACTGTTTACTGTCTGATACATGCAGTTAAAGTATGCCTTGGAATGCTCTGCGTTGGCCCTGGCTCTCTGCAGCTTTACGGTAGAAACGAGCTTCATGGCCTTGGTGATCTGTTGGGTACTCTGTATACTCCCCTTGCGACGCTTGATATCACGCATTGATGCCATAACTGTCCTCCACTTCTACGCCCTACTGAAACTGCGCCTTAAACTCGCCTATTGCCTTTTCCAGAGCCTTTTGCGTCTCCTCGGAGATCTCCTTTTCCCCGGCAATCGCCCGGGGGATCTCTGCATATTTGGTATCCAGAAATGCAAACAGCTCCTTCTCGAAACGGGTTATATCCTCTACGGGTACATCCAGCAGATGCTTATTCGTGGCCGCATAGATGATGATAACCTGGTACTGCACAGGCATAGGCTGATACTGGGGCTGCTTCAGCACCTCCTTGATCCTTTCGCCCTGCGCCAGCTTCTCCTTGGTATCGGCGTCCAACTCGGAGCCAAACTGTGAGAAAGCTGCCAGTTCACGATACTGCGCCAGCTCCACACGGATAGGCGCTGCAATCTTTTTCATAGCCTTGATCTGTGCCGCACCGCCTACGCGGGATACGGACAGACCCGCATTCACAGCCGGACGAAAGCCTGCGTTAAACATCTCGGTCTCCAGATAGATCTGTCCGTCTGTGATGGAAATCACATTGGTGGGAATATATGCCGAAACATCACCTGCCTGGGTCTCTATAATGGGAAGCGCCGTCAGCGATCCGCCGCCGTATTCTTCGCTCATCCGGGCTGCACGCTCCAGCAGCCGGGAATGGAGATAAAACACATCGCCGGGATATGCCTCCCGTCCGGGGGGACGGCGTAGCAACAAAGAGAGCGTACGGTATGCGGCAGCATGCTTACTTAGGTCGTCATACACCACCAATACGTCTTCCCCATTCTCCATCCACTCCTCGCCGATGGCACAGCCGGCATAAGGAGCAATATACTGCAGGGGAGCCAGGTCACTGGCAGTGGATACTACCACAGTAGTAAACTGCATTGCTCCAAACTCCTCTAAAGTCTTCACTATATTGGCTACGGTAGAAGCCTTCTGACCGATAGCCACATATACGCACTTTACATTCTGGCCCTTCTGATTGATAATCGTGTCCAAAGCAATAGCTGTCTTACCGGTCTGACGGTCTCCGATAATCAGCTCCCGCTGGCCCCTTCCAATGGGTACCATGGCATCTATAGCCTTAATACCGGTCTGCAGGGGAGTATCCACGGACTTTCTGGTAATTACGCCGCTGGCCACTCTCTCGATCTTACGAAAGCTTCCGGTCTGCACCGGCCCTTTGCCGTCAATGGGCTGTCCCAATGCATTCACAACACGTCCCAGCATGGCATCACCCACGGGGACCTCTACTACCCTGCCGGTTGTCTTAACGGTATCGCCTTCATTAATGTTCCTATGACTGCCTAGAAGTACCGCACCTACGTTATCCTCCTCCAGGTTCAGCACCATGCCGTATACTTCACCGGGAAATTCCAGCAGTTCACCCTGCATGGCATTCTCCAAGCCGTGTATGCGCGCAATACCATCTGCCACCTGAATGACCGTGCCAACATCTGATACATTTAGTTCAGACGCATACCGCTTAATCTGTTCCTTGATCACGGAACTAATTTCTTCTGGTCTCAAATTCATAGATTGGTTCGCACCTTTCTTCCTGCCGGGCTTTAGCCCAGCTGGATCTGTAATAATTCCCGCTTCATGTCCGCCAGTTTCGTGCGGATACTGCTGTCTACCACCCTATCCTTGATACGGATCACCATACCGCCGATCAGCGAAGGATCCACCGCATAATGCATTTCCATCGCCAGATAATGAGTGGTCTCGAGAAGCCTGGCCTGTATATCCGCCCTGCGCACTTCGGATAACTCTGTCGGTGTAGTCACATAAGCCGTACCGATCTTTTTTTCTTCCTTTACTTTTTCAGTAAAGTACCGGAAAACAGCCTGCAGCCTGTCATATCTCTCCTTGATCAGAATCAGTTCCAAAAAGCCTGTCATTTCCCTGCTGATTCTTCCTGCAAATGCCTCCTTCATGATCTCCACCTTTTCCTGTTTGGAGATCTCAGGATGCTTCATCAGCTTGTCCCATTCCGGATTCTGCTTCAGCACCTCCTGGATGAGCTCTGTCTCTTCCAGAAATGCATCCAGCCTTTTTTCTTCCATGGCGGTCTGGAACAACGCCTCTCCGTATATCTGTTCCACTAACTTAGCCATGTATCATCACCTATTTCCTTCAGAGTCTCATCCACCAGGCTGTCCTGAATATCTGCAGTCATAGAAGCAGCTACCGCCTTGCCAGCCATCATGGTGGCAATGCTGATCATCTCCTGCTTTACCTCGTCAGCCATCTTCTGCTTCTCCAGCTGAACCTCGGTGCGGGCCCTCTCCATGATATGCGCCGCTTCTTCCCTTGCCTTGGCTATGATCTCGTTTTCATTCTCCAGAGCGCGCCTGCGGGCATCGCTGAGAATCTCTTCCGCTTCCTTTTCGATATCCCTTATTTTTGCCTCATACTCTTCCTTCAGTCCGGCGGCCTGTTTCATATTATTATGTGCGTCGTCCAATTCATTTTTAATCCTGGTCTGACGATCCTGCAGCATCCTCCTGGCCGGATTAAACAGAAAGTAACTCAGCAGCAGGAATAATACAAAAATCGCAATAATCATCAGCACAGAATCTGCCAGCAGCTGCCAGTCCAGATCAAAGAGTCTCTCCATAGGCTCCTGGGCCGTTAAAAGTATCATTCTCTGACTCCTTTCTATCAATAGTACCGCTAACGCCGTACGGCGCAGCTTCTATCAATTTCAGAGGTTTTATTTACCTAACGGCTTAACAAATAACAGCAGCATGGCAATCAGCAGGCCATACAGACCCGTGGTCTCGGCCACGGCCTGTCCCAGCAGCATGGTGGTGGTAATAGAGGACTTAGCGCCGGGATTACGTCCCACTGCGGCAGCAGCGTGGCCGGCAGCAATTCCCTGTCCGATACCAGGCCCGATACCGGCAATAACGGCAAGACCGGCACCGATTGCAGAACATCCTAAGATAAATTCAGTATTAAATTCCATATTTTTTCCCTCCTGATTAATGATATTTCATGCTTATTTAGTTGTCACTTCCTATGGCATTGTTGATGTACGTCATGGACAGCATACAGAATACATAGGTCTGAATTGCTCCGGAGAACAAGTCAAAATACACATGCAGCGCCGCAGGCCAGATCGTGGCAAACCAGCCCAACAGTCCATATACCAGCGCCAGCATCACTGTGCCTGATAATATATTGGCAAAGAGACGCAGGGACAATGAGATGGGTACTGCGATCTCGCCGATCAGATTGATCACGAACCAGATGGGTAGCCACGGCGGAAGCGGTGAACACATGCCCACCCAGATCTCCTTGAGCTTCTGATGCTTGAACTGATTATAATGGATCACTGCAAATGTGAGGATGGCCAATGGGAACGTCACGCCGTAATCCGCCGTGGGCGGCCGCAGTCCCAGCAGCCCGGATATATTGGACACCAGGATAAATATAAATATGGTGCCAATATAATTGTAGAATTTGGGAGCATTGCTCCCCATGGGGCCGTCTACCATGCCATCCAGCTTCTCCACCATCAGCTCCACCACATTTTGAAAGCCCGATGGTACCTCCGTTGCTTTCTTCATAGCCCGGTTTGCTGCAATGGCAAAGCCTATGATAATCAGCATAACGATCAGGATGCACACATGCGAGGTTGTAATCCACACTTCATGACCGAAAAAATTGTACTGAAACAGGCCATGGATCATAAAATCAATCTCATCTGCTGCGGACAGCACAGGCCTAATCTGCATATTCTCACCTCCCTCTTGTACTTACATTTCTTCATGGATACAGACATCTTTTACTCCTGCGGATCCTGCTCTGAACTCTCCGGCGCTTCCTCAGGCATTGGTTCAGGCACCGGATCTGTCTCATGAAAAAACTGATTGCATAATTTATGGGTAAACGGCTGAAGATATGCCGCTACTTTCAACATCATACAGCCCAGAAATACGACCAGAGGATTCAGGATATTCGTAACCATAATAATGCCCAGAATGATAACCAATACTGCGTACCGCAGCAAATTGCCCGCTATCAGCACCTTTGCGGCGCTCTCCCCCAGATCCATGGCTCTGTCGATCGTCCTGTACATATGCCAGGAAGCCGCCAGCGCCAGCAGAATTCCCAGCCACAGAGCCGCCGTATACATCACCTTGTGTTGGGTCAGCCACATGCCCACCAACTGACATACCACGCCGCAGAACAAAATCCCCAGATCCAGCTCCAGCACTGCTCTATTCATCTCTTTTAATCTGTTTATCATCTACGTTCCTTTCCGTATCGCAGTCCTGTCTGCCGGAATCCTCTGCCAGCGGATCATCCCCGTAAACCTTTCCTGCCATCCGCCAGATATTCTGAAATCCTGCAATAGCGCCGATAAAAAAGAACAGAACCACAAAAAAGGAGGTGCCGCATCTGTGATCCAGCAGAATCCCCAGCCAGGTCATGATCCCGATGGGAACCAGCATATTAATGCCAAACTGCGTGATCATCGCCAATGCCTTGTACACACTTTTATCCTGTTTATTTTTTCTGTCATAAGGCGCTTTTTTATCCATTTCCTTATTATATATAATATCCGACAAAAAGTCCAGCAAAAGCAGGTTATAACCCATGGAATTTTCATAAATTTTCCAAGAAATAAAGTTGACTTCCCTGAGCCGGCATTGTAGTATCTTGTTAATAGACACCCGATAATTCTACTTCAGAGAAAAGGAGTACTTATGAGCGATTTAAAATTGTACCGCAAGCGTCTGATCCCTCCCGAATGCATTCTGCTCAAGGACGATATCATCGTCAGCCAGACCGAGGATCTGGTCATTACCACCTGGAAGACTTTGAATCCCAAAATTGCTTTCAGCCACGGCAGTTCCTGCTATTTTCTAAAAGAAGGGTTCAAGGTCAGCAAATTCTACCGTCAGGATGGCTCCCTGCTGTATTGGTATTGTGATATTGTAGAGTATACCCATGATGAGCTGGCTCATACCTTGACGGTCACCGATCTGCTGGCAGACGTAATTATTTATCCTGACGGACGAGCCATGGTAGTGGATCTGGATGAGCTGGCTCAGGCCTTTGAATCAGGCCTGCTGACCGCCTCACAGCTGAGTGCTGCACTGCGTCAGCTGAACCGTCTGCTCACCTATATCTATAAGGACAAATTTGACCGGCTGCAGATGCCGTTAGAAAGCCTCGGATTGTAATGTCCGAGACTTGTTTATTTCTGACGAACCGCCGCTGCGTCTCTGCCGGTTATCTACTTGGAGTTTGTGTCTAATAAAAGATATGCCCGCCTATGGAGATGCCCGTCAGCCCCTCCACCGGCGTACGGAAATAGACGCAGTTTCCCACATTGCTCATGCCCGCCATAGCCTCATCCGCCGCCCGATAGCAGTCGGCTGTAGCCTTATTGGATGCTAATGCCAGTTCCAGCCTGCCGCTGAGCACTGGAGAAAATTGATTTTTTTGATAAATAACGCCCACTATTGTATCGGGATAGACACTGCTGAGCATCCGGTTGATCACCACTGCACCCACCGCCAGTTTCCCCTCATAGGGCTCTCCGCCGGCCTCGCAATAAATCAGATTCGCCAACAGATACCGGTCTCCCTCTGCGAAGGTCACATCTGAAATACTCCTCCAGGTGGCATTGGCAGCCTGCTGGGACATGGCGATCTCCTGCTGGAGCTTTTTATTCAGATATTCCAGATCCTCCTCCAGCTTCTTAATACTGGCTTCATACTCCAGCGCCTGAGCCTCTGCATCCGAGATCTGATCCGCATAATCCGCAATACTGCCGCTGGTCTGACTGATCAGGCCGGATACCCTGCTTTTCTCTGCTTCCGCCTGCACCTTAAGGTAGTCCAGCTCTTCCTTTTCCTGCTGCAGTCTGGCTTCCTCCGACTCAATAAATTCCCTGCCCGCAATAATCTGATCCAGCATTTCATCATCGGCTTCGGCAATCCGCTCCGTATACTCGGAAGCATTCAGCAGTCTGGCCAGACTCTGCCAGTTAAAGAGAATATCCAGCAGGCTGTCCTGTCCTTTCTCATAGGCATATTGGATCCGTTTTTCCATACACGCATACTGCCAGGCCTCTTTCGCCTTAGCCTGCTCCAGGGCCTTAGCAGTCTCGGCAATCTCCTGTTCCTTATCCCGGATCTGCCGCTCCAGCTCCTCCAGTCTCTCGCTTACCGCTGTCAGCTCCTCATTCAGATTTGCCAATTCTTTTTTTAAGGAATTCTGTTCCCCCCTCAGACTGTCCAGTTCCTGCTGATTGGCATCCCGCTGATCCTCAAGCTGCCCCTTTTCCTGTTCTGCCTCCTGTATCTCCTGTCTGGTGGAGCTGGTGGCAAAGCAAGAAGACGGTATACTGATATTCACCAGCGACGCCGTCACTAAAAGGATAATCTTCAGCTTTATACCATTCTTGTACATTCTCACAGTTCCAATTCCACTTTTCTGCCCACCCGATGATAGGGCACATATTTTACCCCCGCCGCATCGAACATCCGCTTGGATGCGATATTAGAAGGAGTCCCTTTATACTTATCACTGTCATATACTACCGTCTTAATCCCAGCTTGGATGATGGCCTTGGCACATTCATTGCAGGGGAACAGAGACACATACAGCTTGGTTCCCTCCAGGGAACCTCCACGGTAGTTCAGGATCGCATTAAGTTCGCTATGGGTTACAAAGGGATACTTGGTATCCAGCTCCGTCTTCCCCTCCCGCTCCCAGGGGAATGTCTCGTCCGAACAGCCATTGGGAAAACCGTTATAGCCCATGGAGAGAATCTTGTTCTCCCGGCTGACAATACAGGCTCCCACCTGAGTATTGGGATCCTTAGAGCGCATACCCGAAAGCTGGGCTACTCCCATAAAATATTCATCCCAGCTGATATAATCCTCTCTTTTGCCGCTCATCATCCGTCCCCCTATCTGGTTCCAAAAATCCGGTCGCCCGCATCACCCAAACCGGGTACAATATACCCATGTTCATTTAACCTCTCATCCAATGCACCGATATACATATCCACATCCGGATGTTCCCGTTTCATCCTCTCCACTCCCTCCGGTGCGGCAATGATGCACATAAAATGAATATTTTTACAGCCCTTTTCTTTCAGCATCCGGATCGCTGCTGCAGAAGAACCGCCGGTAGCCAGCATGGGATCTACTACAAACACTTCCCGCTCTGCACAGTCAGCAGGCAGCTTGCAATAGTATTCCACCGGCTTTAAGGTCGCCGGATCCCGATACAGACCAATATGTCCTACCTTGGCTGCGGGTATCAGCTCCAATATACCGTCCACCATACCAAGGCCTGCCCGAAGGATGGGAATGATTGCCATTTTCTTCCCTTTTAATTCTTTTACTGTGGCTCTGCAGACCGGCGTCTCTATCTCCACATCATCCAACTGCAGATCCCTGGTGGCCTCATAGCAGATCAGCATGGCAATCTCACTGATCGTCTGTCGGAAATCCTTAGTGCCGGTCTCTTTTCTTCTGATAAAGCCTATTTTGTGCTGGATCAGGGGATGATCCATAACTACCACCTTTGCCATGGCGCTTTCCTCCTGCTTAGAGTTTTGCCTTATCTATTCCTCTTCCAGTAAATTCACTCTTCTACGGTGCTTTTCCTCAGCAGAAAAGGGGGTGTTCAAAAAAGTCTCTACAATATCCAACGCCAGGTTGGGGCCGATCATGCCGCCGCCCAGAGCCAGTACATTCGCATCATTGTGCAGGCGTGTCATTTTAGCCGAAAGGGTATCCGAACACAGCGCACAGCGGATCCCGGGTATCTTGTTGGCTGCAATACTGATGCCGATGCCGGTGGTGCAGATCACTATGCCCTTCTCACAGACGCCGTCTGCCACCGCATGGGCCACCGCTTTGCCATAGATGGGATAATCCACAGAATCCCTGCTGTTACAGCCGAAATCCTGATAGGGAATTTGCTTTTCCTCCAGATAACGGATCACGCTCTGCTTTAAATCATAGCCGCCATGGTCGCTTCCTATTGCTATCATAACTCCTCCATTCCGCAGCTGCCTTCCGCAGCCGCTTCCTAAAATATATGTCGGGAAATCAGAGTTCCCGGTTACCATCCAGCGCAATTAATTTATGACCTGCCGCCTTTAAAAGACGGTTCATAATGGCCTGTCCCAGCCCCGTCGCTTCAAAGCATTCCGAATAGATCCGGGTCACTTTCTCATCATCAAACTCCCGCAGGATACTGTACAGATGCCTGGCAATGCTGTCCTCGTCCTGCCTGCTGCCCAAGCTGCGGATTACATCCGCCCGATACTGCGTCAGCACCTCGTCCGTACCGATAACGCCCACTCTGTGCCCCGCCGCCCGATCCTGTGCTGTGCGGGCATTGATATATGCCGTCACCTGCTCGGACGACCCGGATATAATCGTGAGTTCCCCCCGGGGTGCGTAATGCCGGTACTTCATTCCCGGCGCCCTGGGAGCCTGCCCGCTGTCAGCCTCCAAAATCGTCCGATCCACGCTGACCTGTCCCAGCACCTGTGCCAGCATCTCCTGGGTAATATATCCGGGTCTCAGGATCTGGGGCGGGCTGACAGTCAGATCCACAATGGTGGACTCCAGTCCGATATCTCCCTCGCCGCCGTCAATAATCATATTGATCCGTCCGTCCATATCCTCTATGACATATTTTGCTGCCGTGGGGCTGGGCCTGCCGGAAAGGTTTGCACTGGGAGCCGCTACATAACCGCCGCCGTAGATAATCAGCCTCTGCGCCACCGGATGTGACGGCATCCGCACCGCTACCGTCTCCAGCCCGCCCGTGGTCTCATAGGGCACCTTGGGAGCCTTAGGCAGAATCATGGTCAGCGGCCCCGGCCAGAAGACTTCCGCAATCCGTCTTGCCTCCCGGGGCACTTCCTTCACAATAGGAGCCAGATCCTCCATCCTGGCAATGTGTACAATCAACGGATTATCCGAGGGTCTGCCCTTTGCCTCATAAATCTTCCGTGAAGATGCCGGATTTAAAGCATCTCCGCCCAGTCCATAGACAGTCTCTGTCGGAAAGGCCACCAGCCCTCCCCGGCGCAGCACCTCTCCCGCCTCCTGCAGGGCCTGTTCTTCCCGGGAAGACAAAGCGCCGCCTTTTGCTTGTATTTTTATAACCTTTGTGTCCATTTTTTTATTTTTTTCGGGAAGAAGCCCTTCCCGCATTTTTTATGGCCATCCGGCCGTTTCCTGTCTGGAATAAGGTCATTATATCATGTGCTCCGCACATGAGCCTCCGGCGGATGCGCATGATTTGCTTTGGATTTTGTCCTCCCTCCGGTCGGACACAAATCAGCGCTGATATAATGTCTGTCGACATTATATCATGATGCATCCGTTTTGTCCAATCATACAGGGGTTACGTTTTACCATTTTTACGGCCAATCCTATAAAATACAACGCTCAGAACCGCAACCATCAACTCCGTTGCCGGGAAAGCACACCATACTCCGGTCATGCCGAGGAGCGCCGACAAAATAAACGCCATGGGAATAATAACGAAAAAGCCCCGTAAAAGGGAAATCATGTGCGCTGGGCGGGCATATTCTGCCGAAGTAAAATAAACCGAAATAATCACATTAAACCCAACAAACGGACAAGCAATAAAGTAGAGCTTTAATCCCTGCACAGCGATAGTCTGTAACAGTTCGTTACCCTCACTGTTAAAAACTGCAGCGATGGGGGACGCACCCAAAAACATACCCGCATAAATAAGCCCGGAAAAAAGCAGCATCGCCGTGAGTGCGTATTTCAGAATACTCTGTACATTTTTCAGATTACCCGCTCCGAAGTTACTGCTGATGATGGGCTGAATCCCCTGGGCAATTCCCGTATATATGGCAATCACCACAAGGGAAAGATTCGCAATCACGCCGTAGGCGGCAACGCCGGTATTTCCCTGCAAAGATAGTATAATGGCATTAAACACAATCATTACAACACCGGATGATATTTCCGTAATGAGTGAGGGAACGCCGCTTGAACAGATACTGCCAAATATTTTTCCGCTGCATTTACATTTTATAAGGTGAAAATGATTCTTTTTTCTGATGAAATGCGGCGACAAAATGAACATACTGATGACAGGCGCAAGGCCTGTTGCCAATACCGCACCGAAAATCCCCATATTACAAGGAAAAATAAATACGTAATCCAACACCACATTGGACAAGCTGCCTCCCAGCATAGCCGCCATGGAAAGCTGCGGCGCTCCGTCATTGCGCACAAAACATAAAAGAACATTATTCATCAGAAACGCCGGCGCAAACAATAAGATAACCTGCATATAGGTTTTTGTCATGGAATATACCGTTTCATCCGCCCCTAAAAGGGAGGCAATCGTATCAGATAAGAACAGACCCGCAACTACAAAAAAGGCAGCAAAAAGCGCAGCAAGATAAACAGCATGGGTAAATATCCTGTCTGTAGCTTTCCGGTCTTCTAAATTCTTTCGGATGGAGTACCATGTGCCTCCCCCCATCCCAATCATCAGCCCGCTTCCATGTATAAAGCTGTAAATGGGAATTGCCAGATTAAGCGCTGTCAATCCGTTTGCCCCAAGCCCCTTGGAAACAAAAAAAGTATCTGCCAAAATATAGCAGGAAAGTCCGATCATTCCCAAAACATTTAAGGATGCGTATTTTACAA
>CALWLO010000009.1 GCA_944381545.1 uncultured Acetatifactor sp.
GTGCTCTCCGCCCGCCTGGCAGAATGTGAGACTGCGGTTGTTCCCGGCTTTTACGGTGCAATGCCTGACGGTACGGTAAAGACCTTTTCCAGAGGCGGCTCCGATATCACCGGTTCCATTGTGTCGAAAGCTGTTAAGGCGGATGTATATGAGAACTGGACTGATGTGTCTGGTTTCCTGATTGCAGATCCCCGGATTATCGACCATCCGGAGTCTATAGATGTGATTACCTACCGGGAACTTCGGGAACTGGCATATATGGGGGCAACCGTGCTTCATGAGGATGCTATCTTTCCGGTGCGCCAGCAGGGAATCCCCATCAATATCCGCAACACTAACGCCCCTGAGGATAACGGCACATGGATCGTGGGCAGCACCTGTCAGAAGTCCAGGTATGTTATCACCGGTATCGCCGGCAAGAAAGGCTTCTGCTCCGTGAATATCGAGAAGGATATGATGAATTCCGAGATCGGTTTCGGGCGCAGAGTGCTGCAGGCCTTTGAGGATAATGGCATCTCCTTTGAGCATGTGCCTTCCGGCATTGATACCATGACTGTTTTTGTTCATCAGGATGAGTTCATGCATAAGGAGCAGAAGGTTGTAGCGGCAATTCACCGTCTGGCGCAGCCGGAATCCATTGAGATCGAGTCCGATCTGGCGCTGATCGCTGTGGTGGGACGGGGGATGAAGTCCACCAGGGGGACTGCAGGCCGTATCTTCTCCGCACTGGCGCACAGCAATGTCAATGTGAAGATGATCGATCAGGGTTCTTCTGAGCTGAATATTATTATCGGTGTGGCGAATGAGGATTTTGAGACGGCTATAAAGGCCATATATGATATCTTCGTAATTGCACAGCTGTAAAACGAATACAGGCAGCCCTTTGCACAACGGCAGAGGGCTGTTTCTATGGTTCGCCCAGCATGGGCGTAATCTAATCGGTGAAAGACCGTAAAGTGCCCTGATAGTGGGAAACTTACAGCCAATCAGTTCAAGTCGTAGTACCGAAGAAGTCTATGAAAGTAGATGGAGGAAAGGACTTGACGGTTGGGATAAGATAGACGCTATTTATCTGATACTTGAAGATGGCAGTTGCTCGAAAGAGGTTGCTTATTTGAGGGTAGGTTGGAAACCGAGAGTAAAGGATAAGAACGCTTAGAGTTAGGAATAGATAGTGCAAGGCATAGGCACATCTTAGAACAACCGAACCGCCGCTTGCGGAACCGCATGAGCGGTGGTGTGAGAGGACGGGGGTTAGTCACCCCCTCCTACTCGATTGCCTATTCTATCGGGAAAGCATCTGTCCGTATTTTCAGTTTACAGGAAACAGAAAATATATCAGGAAACACAATAAATTGTAAAAATATGGAAGAAAAAGAAAAATAATAAAAAAATTTAAAGAAAATGATAAAAATATGTTGACAACTGAAAAAAAACTGCTATAATAAAATCATACAAAAGATATAAAGCAACAGGTTCCAGAATAAACACAGGAGGAAAGTCCAATGTACAAAAGATGAATGGAATCAAATAAAATACGGAGGTAAAGTCCAATGGACGACATAGTCTGAGAGAGCGCATCAAGAAACAGGTTTGATGCGCTCTCTTTATGTTTTTTTGGCAGCTTATGGATGGCATGACTGAACAAATATCTGCATATCTTAATTTTTCGGAAAAATGTATTTTTCTGTAGAAAAATGCTGAATGATCATGTATACTATTAGCCGAAAAGTCATTATCACGGTATATATAATGGTAGTGCCTTTTGGGAAACATGGGAAAAGCAGAAATACAGAAGCAGAAAGGTTTTGAATCAGATGGAGAATCAACAGGATAGATTACAGCAGCGGCGGGATATGCGGCGCAGGAGAAGACAGAGAAATCAGATATTGGCATATGCCGCTGTACTGGTAATGATTGCCCTTGTTGCCTTTGGCATAGTCTGTGGGATAAAGTACCTGACCAGCCGGCAGGAGCAGGAGAGGCAGACCATGCTGGAACAGCAGGAAAGTCAGCAGGCTATGCTGGAACAGCAGTTTGCGTCCGAGGAGGAAAGCCTGGAGGTTCCGCAGGAAGAGACGGAAGAGACCCAGGTGGCTGTCCCGGAGCTCACACCGGAGGAAAAGCTGGATGAAGTCATCAATGCCATGATTGGGGCAATGCCCATAGAGGATAAGGTGGCGGGGCTGTTTTTTGTAACACCGGAGGCGATTACCGGTGTGGATACTGCCGTGAGAGCGGGGGATGGAACCAAGGATGCTTTGACGCAGTATGCGGTGGGCGGTATCATATACAGTAAGAAAAACATCAGGAATGCGGAGCAGTTCCAGGAGATGCTGAGTAATACGGAGCTGTACAGCAAGTATCCCATTTTCCTCGGCATAGAAGAGGAGGGAGGCGGCATAAGCCCACTGGCGGAGGCAGGGCTGATTGACAAGCAGGCTTCCCCGGCGGATATCGGGGAAAGCGGAGATCCCGGACAGGCTTACCAGGCCGGAAACGGATTGGGAGCGGGGCTGGCAGAATATGGCATCAATGTGGATTTTGCACCGGTGGCGGATCTGGCCAATGTGGATAACAGCGTGATGGCTTCCAGAGCCTACGGGGATGATGCGTCCCAGGTATCTTCTTATGTCATCAATATGATAAATGGCATGCAGGAACAGGGAGTAACCGCCTGGATAGAGCATTTCCCCTGCGGCGGCAGTACACAGGAGGATACCCATGACGGACTGGCGGTGACGGAGCGAAGCGAGGAAGAGCTGCGCAGTCAGGAGCTTTCCGTTTACCAGAGCAGCATAGATGCGGGGGTTAAGATGATTATGGTGGGTCACACGGCGGTTCCTGCCCTTACAGGCGATAATACGCCGGCATCCTTATCCGGTACGGTGGTGACGGAGCTGCTGCGTAAGGAAATGGGGTATCAGGGAGTGATCATTACGGATGCCATGGATATGAAAGCGATCTCAGAATATTATGGTTCCGGCCAGGCGGCGGTGATGGCACTGAAAGCAGGCTGTGACATGATCCTGATGCCGGAGGATTTCCAGGAGGCTTATGAGGCAGTGCTGGCAGCGGTTCAGGACGGCACCATTTCAGAGGAAAGGATTAATGATGCGCTGCGCAGAATCTACCGGATCAAATGTGCAGACCGCCTGGAGCTGGAATAGGTATTATCAGCGGCCGGATATAGTTGTTCATATTGTAGATGCAGTTTGATTTTTTTGAAATACCAGTTGACAAACAGGAAATCCTATTGTATAGTATATCTTGTTCAGAGATATTCTGATACATGCGCGAGTGGCTCAGCGGTGGAGCACCTCCTTGCCAAGGAGGGGGTCGCGGGTTCGATTCCCGTCTCGCGCTTCTTTTATTTCCATTTTTATGGGAATTTTGTTCTCGCATTTATATTTTCGATTCTCCCCTTTGCGCTGTTTCCTAAAGCTTATGCGGGAAGACGCTCCTGCTGACTTCATACGATATTTAAATCGATAGTGAGGGATTAACCATGCAGTATGTGAATCATTTTCAGTCGCCTGCCGGCGGTATTCTTCTGGCCGCTGATGAAATCGGTCTGACCGGATTATGGTTTGAGGGGCAAAAATATTTTGCCGCCAATCTTGACCCGGAGCATGGAGAAAAGAGCATACCTGTCTTTGAACAGACAAAACAATGGCTGACTGTTTACTTCTCAGGTCAGGAGCCGGACTTTATGCCCTCCATCCATATGCTTGGCACGCCCTTTCAGAGGGAGGTCTGGGAGATCCTGCGAAGAATACCTTACGGAAAAACAGCTACTTACGGAGAAATTGCGAAGAAAATTGCGCAGCAAAAAGGATTGCTCCGGATGTCCGCACAGGCGGTAGGCAATGCGGTGGGGCATAATCCTATCAGTATCCTTGTTCCCTGCCACAGAGTAGTAGGGACAAACGGGAGTCTGACCGGATATGCCGGAGGAATAGACAGAAAAGCATGGCTTTTGGCATTGGAAAAAGCGGATATGCAGCCAAACTGTATATAGTAATTGTGATTGGCGCTGTTGTGTGTTACAATGAATACATAAGTAAACCGGAGATAAGGAGAGGGCGAGATTATGAAGCTGATGTTTATTGGGGCAAATCACGAGGTGACGGGGAGCTGTCATTATCTGGAAGCGGGGAACAAGCATATTCTGGTGGACTATGGTATGGAGCAGGGGATAAATACGTTTGAAAATGCAGCGCTGCCGGTGGATGCGGCGCTGATAGACTATGTATTTCTGACTCATGCCCATGTGGATCATTCCGGTCTGCTGCCGCTGCTGTATGCCAAGGGCTTCAGGGGACAGATCTTTATGACGGATGCCACAGCGGATCTGTGCAGCATCATGCTTCGCGACTGTGCGCATATCCAGATGTCCGAGGCGGAATGGAAGAACCGCAAGGCGAAAAGAAGCGCCTCCCAGCCCATGGTAGAGCCTCTGTATACCATGGAGGATGCGGAGGGCTGTATCAAGCGTATCGTACCCTGCCATTATGATCAGGAGGTGGAGGTCAGCGAGGGGATCAGGATCCGGTTCACGGATATAGGGCATCTGCTGGGCTCGGCCAGCATAGAGGTGTGGCTGACGGAAAACGGTACTACCCGCAAGATTGTGTTTTCGGGAGATGTGGGCAACAAAAATCAGCCGCTGATCAGGGATCCCCAGATAACAAAAGAGGCGGATTATGTGGTCATGGAGTCCACTTACGGCGACAGGTATCATGACAAAGAGCGGCTGGATTATGTAGCCGAACTGGCAGGGATCCTGCAGGAGACCTTCGACAGGGGGGGCAATGTGGTGATTCCCTCTTTTGCTGTGGGGCGCACCCAGGAGCTGCTGTACTTTCTGCGCAAGATCAAGGTAGGACGCCTGGTAAAGGGGCATGAAGACTTCCCGGTGTATGTGGACAGCCCTCTGGCAGTGGAGGCTACCAATATTTTTCAGGAAAACCGCATGGAATGCTTTGACGAAGAGGCGATGGAATATGTGCGGGAGGGAATCAATCCCATTGCTTTTGCAGGACTGCGGCTGTCCATTACCAGTGAGGAGTCCAAAGCCATCAATTCTGACAATACGCCCAAGGTGATTATTTCGGCCTCCGGCATGTGTGAGGCGGGCCGGATCCGTCATCATCTGAAGCATAACCTGTGGCGGCCGGAGTCCACGATCCTGTTTGTGGGCTACCAGTCCGTCGGCACTTTGGGAAGGGCGATTGTGGAAGGGGCCAAGGAAGTGAAGCTTTTCGGAGAATCCATTGAAGTCAGGGCTGCCATCCGGCAGATGCGGGGGATGAGCGGTCATGCGGATAAGGAGGGATTGCTGGAATGGGTCAGTGCCTTTGAGGAAAAGCCCAAGAAGATTTTTGTGGTACATGGTGAGGACAGTGTGTGTACCAGCTTTGTGGAGTGCCTGAAGATTGAATACGGACAGAGGGCGTATGCGCCTTACAGCGGTTCTGAATTTGACTTGATTGCCAATCGGTTTACCTATGAGGCCAAGCCGGTACCGGTGAAGAAGAGAGCGGCTGTGGTATCTGGCGTATATGCCCGCCTGGTGGCTGCCGGCCAGCGTCTGACAGCGCTGATTGGTAAATGTGACGGCTGGGCCAACAAGGATCTGGGCAAGCTGGCGGATCAGATTAATTCACTATGCGATAAATGGGACAGAAACCTCTGATACCGCCCTTTATGGGGAGTGACGCACGCTGCAGGCGGTGCGGCCTGAATGAGGAAAGGAATAAGGAGAAACAGGAGCAATGAGCGCAGCAGATCATATATTTATCAATATGTGTAAGGACATTTTGGAGAATGGCACCAGTACGGAGGGGGAAAAGGTGCGTCCGCATTGGGAGGACGGTACGCCAGCCTATACGATCAAAAAATTCGGCGTGGTGAACCGGTACGATCTGTCAAAGGAGTTCCCCATCATGACGCTGCGCCGCACAGCATTAAAGAGCGCTACGGATGAGATGCTGTGGATCTGGCAGCAGAAGTCCAATAATATTCATGACCTGCACAGCCATATCTGGGATGAATGGGCAGATGAGGAGGGTTCCATCGGCAAGGCTTACGGTTATCAGATGGGGGTGAAGCATCAGTATCAGGAGGGCATGATGGATCAGGTAGACCGGGTGATCTATGATCTGAAGCATAACCCTTTCAGCCGACGGATCATGACGAATATCTATGTGCATCAGGATCTGCATGAGATGCGGCTGTATCCCTGTGCTTACAGTATGACCTTTAATGTGACCCAGAAGCCGGGGCAGGATAAGCTGACGCTGAATGCCATCCTGAATCAGCGTTCCCAGGATGTACTGGCGGCCAACAACTGGAATGTGGTTCAGTATGCCGTTCTGATGCATATGCTGGCCCAGGTCTGCGATATGCAGGTGGGAGAGCTGGTGCATGTCATTGCAGATGCCCATATCTATGACCGCCACATACCGATCATTCGGGAGCTGATTACCCGGGAACCCCATGAAGCCCCCACTTTCTGGCTGAATCCCGACATACATGATTTCTATCAGTTTACCCGCAATGATGTGCGGGTGGATGGATATGTAACCGGCGAGCAGATCAGGAATATCCCCATTGCAATCTAAGAAATAGTATGGAGATTAGGAGAACGGATATATGAATATGATTGTAGCAGTTGACCAAAACTGGGCGATCGGCAATAAAAATGGGCTGCTGATCCGGATTCCCAATGATCATAAGCATTTTCGGGAGGAGACTACCGGCAAGGTTGTGGTGCTGGGGCGAAAGACTCTGGAGACCTTCCCCCAAGGGCTGCCCTTGAAGAACCGGACAAATATTATCCTGTCCCGGGATCCGAAATATCAGGTTAAGGATGCTGTTGTGGTACATTCGGTGGAGGAACTGCTGGAGCAGCTGAAAGAATACCCGGATGAGGATATTTATATTATCGGCGGAGACAGCGTATACCGGCAGCTTCTGCCCTATTGTGATGTGGCCCATGTGACTAAAATCGACCATGTCTATGAGGCGGATGCTTATTTCCCCGATCTGGATGCGAATCCTGATTGGGAGGTTACTGCGGACAGTGACGAGCAGACTTATTTTGACATTGCGTACCGGTTTTTAAAGTATGAGCGTATCAGAAAATGCTCCATAAATGATTGACATTCAAAAGGAAAGGTATATAATTAACAGCAAAGATTGATAAAGGATAATGCCGGACAGATATATGCCAGCGGCGGGAAGGAAGAGGGTTTCAAAATGGAAAAGAAAAACATTGACTGGAGCAATTTAGGCTTTGGATATGTACAGACGGATTACCGCTATGTATCCAATTTTACCGGTGGCGCATGGGATGAGGGTGTCCTGACGGAGGATGCCAACATTGTATTGAATGAGTGTGCAGGCGTACTGCAGTATGCACAGACTGTTTTTGAGGGCCTCAAAGCATATACAACCGAGGATGGTCATATCGTGACCTTTCGCCCGGATTTGAATGCAGAGCGTATGATGGCTTCCGCAGCCAGACTGGAGATGCCGGTATTCCCCAAGGAGAGATTTATCGACGCAGTGACTCAAGTGGTGGCAGCCAATGAAGCCTATGTACCGCCTTATGGCAGCGGCGCAACCTTATATCTGCGCCCTTATATGTTCGGCATGAACTCGGTGA
The DNA here is from genome assembly GCA_944381545.1 of uncultured Acetatifactor sp. GTDB lineage: Bacteria > Bacillota > Clostridia > Lachnospirales > Lachnospiraceae > Acetatifactor. The sequence continues at coordinate 7,673 of CALWLO010000009.1, forward strand.
TCGGTGTAAAGCCTGCAGATGATTACCAGTTCAGGCTCTTCTGTACTCCCGTAGGCCCGTATTTCAAGGGCGGCGCTAAGCCTCTGACCATCCGTGTCAGTGATTTTGACAGAGCTGCGCCTAATGGCACAGGAGATATCAAGGCCGGCCTGAATTATGCTATGAGTCTGCATGCAATTGTAACTGCTCATGAAGAGGGATACGATGAAAATATGTACTTAGATCCCAAGACCCGTACGAAAGTGGAGGAGACCGGGGGCGCAAACTTCCTGTTTGTGACCAGGGATAATAAGGTGGTTACCCCCAAGTCAGGCAGTATCCTGCCCTCCATCACCCGCCGCTCTCTGGTGCATGTGGCACAGGAGTATCTGGGTCTGGAGGTTGAGGAGAGAGAGGTACTGTTTGAAGAGGTAAAGGATTTTGCAGAATGCGGCCTGTGCGGTACGGCAGCGGTGATTTCTCCTGTCGGAAAGATCGTGGACCACGGTAAGGAAATCTGCCTGCCCAGCGGCATGACGGAGATGGGCCCTGTCACCAGAAAGCTGTATGAGACCCTGACCGGTATTCAAATGGGCCGCATTCCGGCTCCTGAAGGATGGATCCATGTGATTAAATAGTAACAGCTGCGCCGGAAAGCTGACGCCCGGTCTGGAGGGAAAACCTATCAGATCGGGCTTTTTTTAGATAAAGTGGGCAAAATGAGGATAGGCATGAGGAAAGTAAAGAGAAGATCATATAGATACGATATAAAAATACTGGGCTGCCTTCTGGCAGTCATTCTGGCTGCGGCGCCTCTTTCCGGCTGCGGCAGGGAAGGGGGATATAGCCGGGTGGTATTCACCACCGGCTTTGGCAGGGATGAGGTTTTCCGTATCGGGAATATTTCCTGTACGCTGCCGGAGTTTATGCTGTATCTGACCAATACCCAGAACCAGTATGAGAATGTATATGGGGAAGAGATCTGGAATGTGGAGCTGGAAGGGGTGACACTGGAGGAGAATATCAAGGACACTGTCCTGGCTAAGATTGCCCAGATTAAGACCATGTATCTGATGGCCCGGGAGAGGGAGGTGGAGCTGGATGACGAGGAGAAGCAGCGTGTAGAGACGACGGCGGAGGTCTACTACCAATCCCTGACGGAGCAGGAGATTCAGGCTCTGGGGGTGGATCAGGACGTGATCCTGCAGCTGTACACGGAATATGCCATGGCGGAGAAGGTATATAATCAGATCATTGAGGGGATTAATCCGGAAATCAGTGATGACGAGGCCCGGACGATCACGATTGAGCATATTCTGATCCGCACATATACGGTGGACGGCACCGGAAAGCGAATTGAGTATTCCCCGAGTATGAAGCAGGACTGTTGTGAGCAGATTACCGGGCTGCGTGAGCAGGCGGTGAGCGGAGAAGCGGATTTTGCGGAGCTGGCAGCAAAATACAGTGATGATGAGAATATCCGCTATTCCTTCCGAAAAGGAGAGATTGATGCGAAACTGGAGGATATTGCTTTTCAGCTGGACAGCGGGGAAATCAGTGAAGTCATCGAAATGGACAGCGGTTACCATCTGATCCGGTGTGTCAGTACCTTTGACCGGGAAGAAACGGATGCGAATAAGCTGAAGATTGTGGAGGAACGTCGGGCCGAAGTGTTTGGCCAGGAATATGATGCGTTTGTGGAGACCCTGGTGCGCAGTCTGAATGAAAGTCTGTGGCAGGAGATCACAATGGTTCACAATGCAGAGGTGCAAACGGATGACTTTTTTGCTGTATATGAACAATATAAGCAGTAAAATGTGATGATAACAGGAGTTAATGAAAATTTTAGAATTAGGAGGAATGCCGGAAAATTCCGTATTTCCGGCATCTTTTTTATTGCTGTTAGCACTCAACACAAATGAGTGCTAATTTTGGGTTGACATTTTCAGACAAGAGTTTTACACTTATCTTTAGCGGCAGGGAAGATATTCCCTGAAAAGACCCGGCAGTAAGATTACGGAGCTGCCGGATCTGATTGAAAAAAGCAAAGAATAAGAAAAGGATGTGGTAAGTATGGAAGCAAGAAGCGGCAGTTTATCAATTAACAGCGAAAACATTTTCCCGATCATCAAGAAGTGGTTGTACAGTGACCATGATATCTTCTACAGGGAACTGATCTCTAACGGGTGTGATGCCATCACGAAGCTGAAGAAGCTGGATATGATGGGGGAGTATACTCTGCCGGACGATTATAAGGCCAGGATCGACGTGGTGGTGGATCCGGAGAATAAGACACTGACCTTTACCGATAACGGTCTGGGAATGACCGCTGAAGAAGTGGAGGAGTATATCAACCAGATTGCGTTTTCCGGCGCAACGGATTTTATCGAGAAATATAAGGATAAGAGTAATGCCGATCAGATCATCGGGCATTTCGGCTTAGGCTTTTATTCCGCATTTATGGTAGCTGATGAGGTGCATATTGATACCCTGTCCTATCAGGAGGGAGCTAAGGCCGTGCATTGGGAGTGCGACGGCGGTACAGAGTTCTCCATGGAGGATGGCGATAAGGCAGAAGTGGGTACGACGATTACCCTGTTTTTAAATGAGGATTGTTTGGAGTTCTGCAATGAGTATAAGGCACGGGAGGTGGTGAAGAAGTATTGTTCTTTCATGCCCACTGAGATCTATCTGTCCAAGGCAAATACCCAGGAGACCCAGATCATCAAGGCGGACGAGAAAGCAGAGGATGATGTGGTGATCGAGGAGATCCACCCGGAGGTTAAGGAGGGTGAGAAGAGTGCAGAGCCCGGCGAGGAGAAGCTGAAGATCCGCAAGCGCCCGGAGCTGATCAATGAAACCCAGCCTCTATGGATCAAGCATCCCAACGACTGCACCAAAGAGGAGTATCTTGCCTTTTACCGCAAGGTCTTCCAGGATTATAAGGAGCCTCTGTTCTGGGTACACCTGAATATGGATTATCCCTTTAATTTAAAGGGTATTCTGTACTTCCCCAAGATCAATATGGAGTATGAGTCCATTGAGGGTACCATCAAGCTTTATAATAATCAGGTGTTTATTGCGGATAATATCAAGGAAGTCATTCCGGAGTTCCTGCTGTTGTTAAAGGGTGTAATCGACTGCCCCGATCTGCCCCTGAATGTATCCAGAAGCGCTCTGCAGAATGACGGATTTGTGAAGAAAATTTCCGAGTTTATCAGCAAAAAGGTTGCCGATAAGCTTTCCGGCATGTGCAAGACCGAGAAAGAGGAATACGAAAAGTACTGGGATGACATCAGCCCCTTCATCAAGTTCGGCTGCCTGAAGGATGATAAATTCTGTGAAAAGATGAATGATTATATCCTGTTTAAGAACCTGGACGGTAAGTACCTGACTCTGCCGGAGTGTCTGGAGGTGAAGCCTACCGATACGGAGGAGACAGCGGAGGCCGGAGCCGCAGTGGATGAGAACGGTGATAAGGTAGAAGCCGAGGTAGTGACCGAGGAATCCGCAGAGGGTGAAGCGGCAGAGGATAGCGAAGAGGAAGAAGAGAAGAAGGAAAAGATCATCTACTATGTGACGGATGAACAGCAGCAGAGCCAGTATATCAATATGTTCCGGGCTGCCAAGATGGATGCGGTGATCCTGACCCACAATATTGACCAGCCCTTTATCTCCCAGCTGGAGGCCAAGAATGAAGGCGTAAAGTTCATGCGTATTGATGCGGATCTGACGGATACTTTCAAAGCCAAGACCTCCAAGAAGGCGGAGAAGGAGATGGAGGAGCAGGCGGAAGTTATCAGCACCATCATGAAGAAGGCTTTGAAGAATGATAAGATTACGGTTAAGGTGGAGAAGCTGAAAAACAAGAAGATTTCTTCCATGATCACCCTGTCCGAGGAAAGCAGACGGATGCAGGATATGATGAAGATGTATGCCATGAACGGTATGGATATGGGAGGCTTTGGCGGCGAGGGAGAGACGCTGGTGCTGAATGCCAATCATCCCTTGGTACAGTAGGTGGTGGAGCATAAGGACGGTGAAAACGTGGAGATGATCTGCGAGCAGCTGTATGACCTGGCCAAGATCCAGCATGCACCGCTGACACCCGAGGCCATGACCAAATTTATCGCCCGCAGCAATGAAATCATGATGCTTCTGGCAAAATAAATGTTACGTTCATCCTGCCCTGAATTTACAATTTAGGTAGATTCAGGGCTTTTTTTATGTTATGATTAGATTTGTGGCTTTCGGGAAGATGAGAATCTCTTAAAAGGGAGGAAACGGAAGCATAGAAAACCGGAATTAAGGGATAGGAGTTATGAAAGAAGTACGTTTTATCATGCACTATATCAAAAAGCATAAGTGGCAGTATATTGCAGGAATCATTACTCTCTTTGTGGTGGACTTTGCCAACCTGTATATTCCCAGGATAACGGGGGCTATTACAGATGGTCTGACGGCGCATACCCTGGACTGGGGCGGTGTGAAGCGGTATCTGCTGGGGGTGCTGATCCTGGGATTGACTCTGGCTGTGGGACGTTTCCTCTGGCGGTATTTTCTGTTTGGCGCTTCCCGTACCATTGAAAAGGAATTGCGCAATGATATGTTTGCTCACTTGGAAGAAATGGATGTGGAATATTTTCATGAGAATAAGACGGGGGATCTGATGACGCGCTTTACCAGTGACCTGAATGCAATCCGCATGGCCATCGGCATGGCGGTGATCTCTGCCTTTGACGCTACGGTAATGACTGTTATGGTCATCGGGCAAATGATGGTGTATGTCAATGTGAAGCTGACGCTGCTGGCTTTAATCCCCATGGTGGTGATCTGCGGAGGCACGATTTATTACGGCAGGATCATACATGCAAAATACAGGGAACGCCAGGAAGCAGTGTCGGATCTGACGGATTATGTGCAGGAAAGCTTCTCCGGTATCCGGGTCATCAAGGCCTTTGTGCGGGAGAAGGCGCAGCTGAAGGCCTTTACCAAAGCCAATGAGAGAGCCCGGGAGAAGAATCTGAAGCTGGTGCGTATGCAGGCGGTGATGATGCCCCTGCTGGAGATATTTATCGGCCTGAGCAGTCTGGTTACCCTGGTGTACGGAGGCTATCTGGCCATTGTGGGGGAGATTACCCTGGGACGCTTTGTGGCCTTTCATCAGTATGTGAATATGCTGGTCTGGCCCATGCTGGCCTGTGGCGATGCCATCAATACCTTTGCCCAGGGCGGCGCCTCCATCAAGCGTGTGCGCACCGTCATGGAAGCACAGCCCCAGGTGCGGGATCTGCCGGAGGCAGAGAGCGGGGGGCAAGCACAGGAGGTTGGGCTTCGGACAGTCCAAGGGGATGAAGAGAAGGGACAGGGTAACTATCGGTATCCCCTGACCGGACGGATTACTTTCTCCCATCTGACGTTTTCGCACAAGGGTGCTTTGGAGCCGGTGCTGCGGGATATCTGTCTGGAGGTGCCGGCGGGTACTACGCTGGCGGTCATCGGCCGCACCGGCAGCGGCAAGTCCACACTGGTCAATCTCATGCTGCGTTTGTATGATACGGAAAGCAGTATGCTTTTGCTGGACGGCAGGGATATCCGCAACATTCCTTTAAAGGAGCTGCGAGAACAGATCGCTTGCGTTCCTCAGGATAATTTCCTGTTTTCGGATACGCTGAAGGCCAATATTGCCTTCGGCGCAGCAGGAGAGGATATGGAACAGATCATAGCGGCGGCGGAGGCGGCCTGTATTCATGAGAGTATTATGGATTTTCCCCAGGGCTATGAGACTGTGGTGGGAGAGCGGGGCGTGACCCTTTCCGGTGGTCAGAAGCAGCGAAGCTCCATTGCCCGGGCGCTGATGAAGGATGCGCCTATTTTGATTCTGGATGATGCACTGTCCGCCGTGGATACGGATACGGAGGAACAGCTGCTTAGAAATCTCCGGGAAAACCGCCGGGGAAGGACGACGATCCTGATTGCCCATCGGATCTCCACGATCCAGCATGCCGATATGATTCTGGTGCTGGAGGAGGGACGGGCTGCAGAAGTGGGGAATCATGCGCAGCTCATGGAGCAAAAGGGAATTTACTATGAGATGTTTGAGAAGCAGCAGCTGGAGGCCGCCATGGGAGAGCAGAGAGCGGCGCTGCACCGGGAATATTCGGAAAAAGAAGCAGGTGCGCTGCAGGAGCAGGAAAAGGAGGCAGAGTAGAATGGGCAGACTATTGAGATATCTGAAACCTCATAAATGGGCCATGACTATTGCTACAATCCTTGTGCTGTTTATTATCGTGGTGGAGCTGTACCGTCCCATCATTATCGGAGATGCCATTGATCAGTATATTAACGGATATTACAAGCCCTTTCAGGTTACCACAGGGGAAGCAGAGGGGGCAGTACCCTATGGAGAAGTATGGCTGACCCGGGATTATGAGGCGCCCGGTGATCCGGCAGAGTCTCCACAGGGGGATGGACAGGAGGAATTGACCGATCCGGTCTATTACCAGCTTTTCCTCTATGAGGACCGCTATTACATGGCTCAGCAGCTTACTTATGAAGAAACAAAGGAACTGGCTGAGGGGGACAGCGCCCTGATCCGTTCCTATGTGGATGCAGGAGCCGTATGTCTTGACCGGGAGCAGCTGAAGGCTCTGCGGCACTATGATTTTACCGGGATTCTGTATGCAGCAGGCTTATATCTGCTGTTCATGGCACTGGGTTTTGTGCTGAATGTAGCAGATACCTTGATCCTCCAGAAGATGGGCCAGGATATCATTTTTCGGATGAGGGAGCAGGTCTTTACCCATATTCACAGCCTGTCCCTGAGCTTTTTCAACACTACGCCGGTGGGGAAGCTGGTGACCCGTGTCAGTAACGATACCGAGGCAGTCAATGAATTGTTTACCACCATATTGGTAAAGCTTTTTAAGAATCTGGTAAAAATAATCGGCTATGGAGTGGTGATGCTGTCCATCAGTGTGCGGATGGCGCTGGTTTCCTTCCTCATGCTGCCGTTAGTAGGTGTTCTGACCTTTGTATTCCGGTTTTACTCCCGCAAAGCTTACCAGATGACCCGCAATAAGATCACGGAGCTGAATACTTTTCTGTCCGAGCATATCTCCGGGATGAAGCTGATCCAGGTATTTGCCCGGGAAAAGGAAAAATATGAGGAATTCGCAGGAAAATCCCAGGAGCTGTTTCGGGCTAACTGGCGGGAGGTAATGACCTTTGCCGTGTTCCGGCCCGGCATATATTTCCTGTCCATCATTGCCATGGTGATCGTGATCGGCACCGGCAGCTATTCGGTGCTGGGCGGCACGCTTTCCCTGGGGACGCTGTTTGTTTTTATTACCTATATCAGTTCCTTCTTTGAACCGATTCAGGAACTGGCGGAGCAGTTCGGCACCCTGCAGTCCGCTCTGGCCTCTGCGGAAAAGATATTTTCCATCCTGGATGAGGAGCCGCAGATCGTAAATCCGCCCCGGCCGGTGGATGTGGATATCCGGGGACAGATCGAGTTTCGGCATGTGTGGTTTGCCTATGAGAAGGAGGACTATATCCTGAAGGATGTGAGCTTTGTGATCCACCCGGGAGAGAGGGTGGCATTTGTGGGCGCTACCGGCGCAGGAAAGAGTTCTATTCTGAATCTCATCGGCAGATATTTTGATATTCAGAAGGGAGAAATCCTGATTGACGGCGTGGATATCCGCAAGATCGACAAGGCGAAGCTGCGCCGTGCTATCGGCCAGGTGCAGCAGGATGTGTTTCTCTTTACAGGGGATATCAAGAGCAATATCTCTCTGGGTAAGGAGGACATCACCCGGGAGGATATGATCCGGGCGGCCCGGACCGTCCATGCGGATACCTTTATCGAGAAGCTGCCGGGCGGTTATGATGCTCCGGTTACGGAACGGGGCAGTACCTTGTCTGCAGGCCAGCGTCAGCTGATCTCCTTTGCCCGCACCCTGGCCTATGATCCCCAGATTCTGGTACTGGATGAGGCTACCGCAAATATAGACACGGAGACGGAGAGTCTGATCACCCAGGCGCTGTATGCATTAATGAAAGACCGCACCACGATCATGGTGGCCCACCGGCTGTCCACGATCCAGCATGCGGACAAGATCATTGTTCTGCATCACGGAAGGATCCGAGAGTCCGGCAGCCATCAGGAGCTGCTGGCCAAGAACGGTCTGTACAGAAAGCTGTATGATCTGCAGCTGGTGGAAGAATAGAGGAAGGAGAATTGTCAATTAGGCTTTTAGGGGGATAAAGATTTATGGGAATGTCAGGAGATAAATGATAACATAAAAAGGAGCAGTCTATGCAATATATCAAAATAACAGAAAACGGAATACATATCGTATTCGGCATCACAGAGAAGAACCAAATAAAGCTTTTACATTTTTCCCATGCGCAATTCCGGGAAACAGACCTGTGCAGGGTAGGCCCGGAATGTAAGGCTGAGGATAGAGTCAGGAAAGAACAATTTCTGGAGGAAGCCTTCCAACTGGTGCAGGCGAATCTGTCAGGCTACAACCGTCCCTACGAAAAGCACGGAAACAAGCATATCGTGACGGCACCGGGATACCTCTTCACCTATGTGGGCATGGAGGATACGGAAAACGATACGGGGCGCAGGCTGGTGATTACCCAGGAGGACAGGGAGGTGACCCATACCCGGGTAGAGACCGTGATGCAGTTTTACAGGGGCACCTCCGTGGTGCGCATGTACAACCGTATCTATAATGAGGGAGAGGAAACGCAGACGCTGGAGTACCTTTCTTCCTTCTGCTATACAGGTATTGAAAAAGAGGGAGGCAGCTCCTCCGATGAAAAAATGCGGGTGATGATCCCCTATAACGGCTGGCAGAAAGAGATGAGTCTCAGAGAGTATACCTTTGGAGATCTGGGCTTTGCTCAGACTCAGCCCGGTGTATACCAGCGTACCTCCCAGGTGCTGGAAATTACCAACACCGGCAACTGGTCTTCCAAAAAATATCTGCCCCTGGGTTACGTGGAAAACAGGGAGGCTCATACCGGGCTTTTCTGGCAGATCGAACATAATGGCTCGTGGCATTATGAGATCGGTGATCAGAACACGCATTTCTATCTCTGCGTCAGCGGCCCCACCGAGGTGCAGTCTCATTGGTTTAAGCAGTTAAAGCCGGGGGAGTCCTTTACCTCCGTTCCCGTAGCGGTGGGCGTGAGCAGCGACAGCTTTGAGGAGGCGATGGGGGAGCTGACCAAATACCGCCGTCTGATCCGCAGGCCCAATCGGGATGATGAGACGCTGCCGGTTATATTTAACGATTATATGAATTGTCTGTTTGGAGATCCCACGACGGAAAAGGAGCTTCCCCTGATTGATGCTGCGGCGGAGTGCGGCTGTGAATACTATGTGATTGACGCAGGCTGGTATGCCCCCGGAGAGTGGTGGGACAGCGTAGGGGAGTGGCAGGAGTGCCGGGAGCGTTTTCCCGGCGGAATCAAAGAGGTGACGGAGTATATTCGCAAAAAGGGTATGATACCCGGAGTGTGGCTGGAACTGGAGGTGATGGGCATCAACTGTGAGAAGGCGAAAAAAGCGCCGGATGACTGGTTCTTTGTGCGGCACGGAACGCGGGTGTATGACAGAAGCCGTTATCAGCTGGATTTCCGCAATCCCCAGGTGATTGCCCATGTCAATGAAGTGATCGACAGAGTGGTGGGGGAATACGGTGTGGGCTATATTAAGATGGATTACAATATTGAGCCCGGTATCGGCACAGAACTGAATGCGGATAGTGTGGGCCAGGGAATGCTGGAGCATGAGAGGGCTTATTTGGCATGGCTGGACGATGTGTTTGCAAGATACCCGGAATTGGTCATTGAAAACTGTTCCAGCGGCGGTCTGCGTATCGATTATGCACTGCTTTCCCGTTATAGCATACAGTCCACCTCTGACCAGGAGGATTACCGGAATTACGCTACGATTGCCGCCAATGCGGTAGCAGGCGTCACCCCCGAGCAGGCGGCAGTCTGGTCCTACCCCATGCGCCTGACGGGAGAGGGAAAGGACGGCCGGGAAGAGGTCATTTACAATATGATAAATGCCATGCTGCTGCGGATCCACCAGAGCGGTCATCTGGCAGAGCTTTCCGCAGAGCGCACCGCTCTGGTAAAGGAAGGAATTGCCTGCTATAAGCAAATCAGGCAGGACATCAGACAGGCTCTCCCTTTCTGGCCCTTGGGGACGGCGGATAATCAGGATCAATGGGTCTGCGCAGGCTTAAAGACTGAAGATAAAGCGTATCTGGCGGTATGGAAACGGCAGATGACGGGTAAGACGGACAACAGAAGGAGCATTCTGCAGGAGGGAAGCGCACCGCAGGAAAACCTATGGGAGATTCCGTTGGGTAGCCTGCCCTTTGCCCGGGAAGGGCTGCAGGTAAAGCTTCTGTATCCGGAAGAAGAACAGGTTCCCTATGAATTGTGCTCAGATGTGCTACGTGTCTGTTTGGAGCAGCCCGTCATGGCCAGACTGTTTGTCATTATGAAAAAATAAAGAGCCCTGCATTATGGCGACTGCTTGACATCCTTCTCCGGATATGATATGCTCCTGATAATTTGAGAGTCAAACAATTAGAATATCAAAATGATATAAGGAGAGAAAGAGAATGAACATACGAATTATCACGGATTCTGCAGCAGATATTCCCCAGGGTTTGCGCGAGGACCTTACGGTTATGCCGATGCATGTGTATTTTGGGCAGAAGGAATTTCTGGATGGCATTAATTTGAGCCATAAGGAGTTCTATGAGCGTCTGATTGAAGAGGAGGAGCTGCCCAAAACCAGCCAGATCTCTCCCTTTGAGTTTGAACAGGTATTTGCAAAGGCAGTTGGCGCAGGAGAACAGGTGATTGCAATTACCATATCCGGCAAGCTTTCCGGCACTTATCAGAGCGCCTGCATAGCCGCTGCAGACTATGAAGGCCAGGTCTACGTTGTGGACAGCTGTAATGCTACTCTGGGAGAAAGATGTCTGGTGGATTATGCCCTGCGTCTGAAGGATCAGGGGAAAACAGCGGAGCAGATCGTAGCAGAACTGGAGCAGGGAAAGAAAAGGATCCGGCTACTGGCTTTGCTGGACACGCTGGAATATCTGAAAAAGGGCGGCCGTATTTCCAAGTCCGTAGCCATGGTGGGCGGTATGCTCTCCATTAAGCCGGTGATTGCTGTGGCGGATGGGGAAGTGGTTATGCTCGGTAAGGCCCGGGGATCCCGTAACGGCAGCAATCTGCTGGCGCAGGAAATTGATAAGGCGGGTGGAGTGGATTTTTCCATGCCCTATTATCTGGGATACACAGGGCTGGATGACCATCTGCTGCAGAAATATATTGAGGACAGCAGAGCGCTGTGGGAGGGGCATACGGATCATCTGGAAAGTACTTCTGTAGGCGGTACGATTGGCACCCATGTGGGGCCGGGTGCCATCGCCGTATTCTTTTTCGCAGCGGGAGAGTAAAAATTACTTATTTCACATATTTTTCCAAGGCTGCCTTCACTGCACCGATTCCGGAGGACAGCTCTGCAAAATAGCTCTTTACCTGATCTGCTATCCCTATTGCGGTGAGATCCACACCAAAGATTTTGTCATTGGAAAGCAGAGGATCTAAGCGGGACAGATCCTTGGGGACACTGCTCAGCTCATAGTCAGCCACATAGGAGCCTGCTTCTTCCAGCAGGGGATCGCTGCTGGGCGTAAAGGGATGGCCCTCATCATCCACGGCCATCAGATAGCGCAGCCATCCGGCAAATACCAGGGGGATCAGCTTTAGATCTGCCACATCCAGGTCGGGACGCTTTTGGTAGGCCTTAATGGTCTCTCCAAAACGGATTGCCAGCTTCTGGGAAGTATCTGTGGCGATACGCTGGGGAGCATCGGGCATAAAGGGATTGGGGATCCGGACATTGACCACGGTATCAATGAACTCCTTAGGATCCAGAATGCCGGGATCCACAACTACAGGCAGACCTTCCCGGTAGCCGATGATCTCTACGAAGCGTTTCAGCAGCGGGTTCTTCATTTCCTCAGATACCAGCGTATATCCCAGCAGGCAGCCATAGATGGCCAGAGTGGTATGCAGGGGATTTAAGCAGGTGCAGACTTTCATCTTTTCTACCTTGTCAACGGTCTCCCGCATGGTGAAGATCACACCGCCCTTTTCCAGCGGGGGACGTCCATTGGGAAAATGGTCTTCGATCACCAGGTATTCACATTCCTCCGCATTGACAAAGGGTGCCACATAGGTATTTTTGGAGGTAATGGCGGCATCCAGACCCTCGATGCCATCCTGATTCAGCATGGCTTCTACCTGGGCATCCGGTCTGGGCGTGATCTTGTCGATCATTGACCAGGGATAGGAGACAGCCTGGGGATCTCTCACATAGGCGGCAAAGCCGGCCTCAGCCAGTCCGTTTTCACACCAGGCATCGGCAAAAGCGCATACTGCGGCGGCCAGCTTGTCCCCATTGTGGGAGCAGTTGTCCATGCTGACCATGGCAATGGGCCGCTTGCCGCTCACATACCGGTGATACAGCAAAGCTGTCACCTTACCCAGATAGCTGTCGGGCGCCCCGGGCCCCTTGGCATAGTCGGCGGCAATGCCGGGAAGTACATTGCCCCCCGCATCTGTCAGAGCATATCCCTTTTCTGTGATGGTAAAGCTGGCCATCTGCAGGGAAGGGGCAGCGAAGATCTGCTTCAGCCGGTCATACTGGGATTGGTTGGCGCTGTCTAAGATCAGGGATTCCGTGATACTGCCCACAATGGTCTTTTCCACGGTATGATCCGCTTTCAGGGTAGCCAGTATGGACAAATTGTCATGGGGCCAGTACATTTTTTCAATGATCTCATAGTCAAAGCCTTCTACGGCGATGAGGCCGGTGTTTACCACACCTTGGTTCAGCAGATTCTGCAGCACATTGCAGGGGAAAGCCCGGAAAATATTGCCGGCGCCGAAGTGAATCCAGACAGGCGCGGCATCCGTTGCGGCCTTCACCTTTTCGTATTCAAATTCAGGAAGACGGTAGCCGGCCCGCAGAAAAGCTTCCCGATGCTCCTGTATGCTTTTTCTTGTCAGTTCCATAGTTTTGTTCCTCTCTTCTTAACCTCGCCTATGTCCTTATTTCTTATGCTGCTTTTCAATGGCTTCCCACAGACCGTTTAAGTAGGTGGCGCCCAAGGCTCTGTCATACAGGCCGTAGCCGGGCATGGCTACCTCATCCCAGATCATACGCCCGTGGTCGGGACGAATAGGGCCGTCAAAGCCGATATCATACAGAGCCAGCATGATCTCATACATATCGAAGGTGCCGTCACTGGACAGATGCGCAGACTCCTCGAAATCTGTGGGGGAGTTGAATTTCAGGTTCCGGACATGGGCAAAATAGATACGGCCCTTCAGGGAGCGGATCATATCCGGAAGGTCGTTCTCCAGATTGGTGCCATAGGAGCCGGAGCAGAAGGTTACGCCATTGTGGGGATTATCCACCATCTTCATCATTCGCAGGATATTGTCCTTGTTGATAATGATACGGGGCAGGCCAAATACGCTCCAGGCGGGATCGTCGGGGTGGATAGCCATATTGATATCGTATTTATCGCAGACAGGCATAATGCGTTCCAGGAAATATTTCAGATTGGCAAACAGCTTCTCGTCATCCACATCATGATACATGGCAAAAAGATCCTTGATGCGGGCCATGCGCTCGGGCTCCCATCCGGGCATCACGGTGCCGTTGGTGTCGCCTGCAATAGATTCAAACATCTTTTCGGGATCCAGAGCATCTACGGCCTCCTGGGTGTAAGCCAGTACCGTTGAGCCATCAGGACGCATGCGGGCCAACTCCGTGCGGGTCCAGTCAAAGACAGGCATAAAATTGTAGCATACCAAATGTATACCGGCTTGTCCCAGATGCTCCAGGGTGGTAATATAATTTTCAATATACTTCTCTCTGTCAGGGGTGCCTACCTTGATGGCATCGTGGACATTTACGCTTTCAATGCCCGCCAACTGAAGGCCTGCATCCTCAATCTCCTTTTTCAGAGACAGAATATCCTCTAATTTCCATGCCTCACCGGGGGCGGCGCCGTACAGGGTGGAGATCACTCCGGTCACTCCGGGAATCTGGCGAATCTGTTTTAAGGTTACCGTGTCGTATTTGCTGCCATACCAGCGTAATGTCATCTGCATAAATCTTTCCCTCCTGCTCTTATATCCTTTAGTGTAACCACAGTTTTACTGAATAATCTTATTTTATTCGATAAAAAACTGTAAGGAAAGACTATATATTGCTTGAAAAAGTGTAAAAATTGCTCTATGATAAGGAAAAGGACAGGTTTTGAGGGGATGGTTATGAGAGAGACCAAGCTGCACCGGGTGGAGGCTGCGGATGAACGTCAGTATATGATCCAAGAGGGCTATGAGGTTTACGAGAAGCAGGGGGCGCCCTTGGGGGCGGCTGCCTTTCATTACCACAGCTTCTATGAGATCATTTATGTGCTGGAAGGGGAGTATTCCTCCATGCTGGAGAACCAGACCTACCATATGAAAAAAGGGGATTTTCTGCTGATCGACTGCAATGTGATGCATAAGTATCATTTCATTGAGAAAAAGCATGATTCCTCCAGGCGGATCATTCTCTGGGTGACCAGGGAGATGCTGCGGAGCCTGTCCGGTGAGGAGATGGATTTGAGCGTCTGCTTTCGGAGCGGGCATTCCTGCGCTTATCATTTCCCAATCTATTATGAGGAGATGCTTCGGGGATATCTCCTAAAGCTGGTGATGGCGGAATTGCCGGATGTGCCTGCTCCGGAAGCAAAGCAGGTGCTGGACCGGGGGTATCTGACATTGTTTTTTGTCTATCTGAATGCCCTGTGCAGCAGGCTGGAATACGGCTTTTCACAGGAAGATATGGTGTTTCATCCTATGGTAGAGCAGGTGGCCGAATACATTGAGAGACATATTGGGCAGGCGATTACGGTAGAGGATCTGGCGGCATATGTGCATATGAGCAAATACTATTTTCTGCGGAAATTCAAGGAACAGACCGGAGTGACGGCGCATAATTTTGTGCTGAATAAGCGCCTGATTCGAGCCAGGGAAGAAATTGCTCGGGGGAAAAATCTGACGGAGGTGTGGCAGAATGCCGGTTTTTCGGACTATTCCTCCTTTCTGCGCAACTTTAAGAAGGCCTTCGGTGTTTCTCCGGGAAAATACCGGGAAAGGATATAGCGCCGAAAAGGGAAGCGCAATGGCGCAGTATCGCAGGCAAAACCTGCGATATGCATGAAGGGGATAAGTATGAAACGTTTTGTGGAGCTATCGGAGATTTCCGATGGAAAATTATATGAGGAAGAGGATATGGCCCGGCTGGGATGCCGGGATTGTGCCGGGTGTTCGGCTTGCTGCCGGGGGATGGGGGATACCATTATCCTGGATCCGTTGGATGTACACCGTATCAGCAGGCGGCTGCAGAAGACAGCCGAACAGCTGATTCAGGAGGGAGCATTGGCCTTGGGCGTGGTGGATGGCATCATCCTGCCCCATCTGCAGATGCAGGCCGAAAGCGGAGCCTGCTTTTTCCTGAATGCGCAAGGGCGCTGCAGTATCCATGAAAGCAGACCGGGGATCTGCCGCCTGTTTCCTTTGGGCAGATATTATGAGGACGGGGACTTCCGGTATTTTCTGCAGACGGATGAATGCCGCCGGGAGAGACGCTCCAAGGTCAGGATCAGTAAGTGGATTGATACTCCGGAGCTTCCCCGTTACCGCCAGTTTATTCTGGGCTGGCACTATTTTCTGAATGATGCGGAAGAGAAGCTTAAAGCGCGGCCGGAGATGGCCCGCCAGTGGGATACACTGATTCTGCAGGGATTCTACCTGACAGCTTATGAAGAGGAGGAATTTTATCCGCAATTTCAGAAGCGGCTGCAGATCTACAGCCGGGTTATCGGCGGGGACAGCTCCGGCCCTGACAAAAAGGAATAGGAATGAAAGACCAATATGACAGTATGGCGTAAAAGCCGGATGGATAAAAGAGGTATAAAACAAAGAAGAGGCCGGAAAATATGATGCAGCAGCAGCAATATGAGGATGCCCTGAGAAATCAGGGAGATTTAAAAAATACGAAATATGAGGCATCGGATACCTGGGAAGCAAGGCAGGAGCAGGAGGATACGGATGCCATGGAGCAACAGCGGATACAGAGGCGTAAGGAGCGCATGGCCGTTATGCGCCGGAAAAAGAGGCAGCAGGAGATGATCCGCAGATGGACGCCGGTTGTTATGTCAGCGATGGCGGCGCTGGCGCTGATGGTCTGGGGAATCGTAAAGCTGGCGGGAGGACCGGGCAGCGGCGGGGGAGAGCCGCCTGTGGTAGAAAACTTGGAGAGTGCGGGGGAAACGGGCGGCCAGTCGGATGACGCATTCCCCCAGGGCATGGCCGCCGACGATCAATCCGGAGAGAAAGACGGGCAACAGCTCCAGGAGGAGACTCCGGCAGACGCAGGGGTGCAGGAGGAGCAGCCGGAGTCTTTTCTGCCGCAGAGTACGGAACGCACTGCCGGTTTTCCGGAAACGGAAAGAGGGATTTACAGTACTCACGGGATTCTGATAGACGTGGAAAAGGAGGAGATTATCGCTCAGAAGGATCCTTATGCGCAGATTAGTCCGGCATCCATGACCAAGATTCTGACCCTGTTGGTGGCAGCGGAGCATGTAACGGATCTGCAGGATACTTTTACCATCACCCGAAAGATTACGGACTATAGTTTCCAGAATGACTGCAGCAATGTGGGTTTTGATGTGGGGGAAGTGGTAACAGTGGAGGATCTGCTGTATGGCACCATCCTGCCCTCCGGCGCAGATGCCGCAGTGGGGCTGGCAGAGTATGTGGCAGGTTCCCAGGAGGCTTTTGTGGAATTGATGAATCAGAAGCTGGAGCAGCTGGGACTCTCAGACAGCGCACATTTCACCAACTGCGTGGGGCTGTATGATGCGGATCATTACTGCACGGTATATGATATGGCAATGATCCTGAAAGCGGCTTCGGATAATGAGCTTTGCCGGAAGGTGCTGTCTGCCCGCACCTATACCACCTCATCGACAGCGCAGCATACCGATGGGATCCTGATTTCCAACTGGTTTCTGCGGCGTATAGAGGATAAGGATACCCATGGAGAGGTGTTATGCGCTAAAACGGGCTTTGTAAACCAGTCGGGCAGCTGCGCAGCGAGTCTGGCCACGGATCATGACGGACGGGAGTATCTGTGTGTGACGGCGGGTTCTGTCAGCAGCTGGGCCTGCATCTATGATCAGGTAGAACTATACCAGGCATTTTTGCCGGAAGGAATGGAGGAGGCTTCGGCTCAATGACGGAAATCGTGACAATAGAGAAACAGAGAAAAAAACAGAAAAGGCAGCGGTGGATGCAGCTGGAAAGGTGGAAAAAGGTACTTCTGGAATATCTGCTGATCACTGTGGCTACGCTACTGTTGGTGGTTGGCGTACATTTTTTTAAATTCCCCAATCATTTTTCTTTTGGCGGCGTAACCGGTGTGGCTGTGGTACTGGGGGCCTTGTTGAAGCATTCGGCGGCTACCTATACCTTTATCATCAATATGGCGTTGCTGGGCTTCGGGTTTATTTTTCTGGGAAAGGGCTTCGGGATCAGAACAGTCTATGTCAGCGTTTTGACCTCCGTAGGCCTGTCGGCGCTGGAAAAATGGTGTCCGCTGACAGTACCCCTGACGCAGCAGCCTGTACTGGAGCTGCTTTTCGCCATTTTCCTGCCGGCGCTGAGCTCTGCCATACTTTTTAATATCGGCGCATCCGGCGGCGGCACAGATATCATAGCCATGATCCTGAAAAAATATACCTCTATTCCCATTGGTACGGCGCTGTTTATCGTGGATCTTGTGATTGTGCTGGCATCCTGCTTTGTGTTTGATATGCAGACGGGACTTTTCTCCCTGACGGGACTGCTGGCTAAGTCCCTGGTCATTGATAATGTGATAGAAAGTATCAATCTGTGCAAGGCATTTATGATCGTCTGTGACGATCCGGATCCGATCTGCGACTATATCTGTAAGGATCTGGGACGCAGCGCTACCATTTATCGGGCAGAAGGGGCCTACAGCCATCAAAACAAAACCATGATTCTGACGGTGATGAAGCGAAGCCAGGCCATACAGCTCCGCAATTTTGTGCACCGCAGTCAGCCGGATTCTTTTATCACCATATTTAATTCCAGTGAAATTATCGGCAAAGGCTTCAGAGGATTGAATTAAGACGGGAATCATATTGGCAAGCCTGAGCCGCTGTGCTACAATTACCGTAAAGCATCAGGAAACGCTGGACAAAAGTCTGACTGATTCAAACTCGGGATATACTTGGAAAGGCTAGTATGAAAAATCAGAGATTTTTCATATTTCTATTTGTACAGTACCGCAAGCAGGGCTTGCGATATACAGGGAGAACAATATGAAAACAAAGGAAAAAACAGAACTTCAAAGGAACAATACGACGGCCATGTTGACGCATTTTATATCCGTACTGATTATGCTCATTTTAATCTTTTTTCAGACGGCGGGGGAAAATGTATCAATAGCTTATGCGGCGGTGTTGATAGTGACCGGACTGGTGCCCGTAGGGATAGAATTTCTTTTTTGGAAGAAGAACAGGGAAACAGCAGTGATCAAGCATATGGCGGCAATAGGCTTTGCCTTATTTTATTCCATCTGCCTGTTTACAGCGGCAAATCACTTGATGTTTGTATTTGCGATCCCCATGGTATTTGTTGTTTCCATATATACGGATATCAGATATTTAGTAATCATCAACTCCGGTACGATTCTGGAGAGTATCCTGATCGTGATACTGGGAGCGAAAACCGGCGGATTCGACTATCAGGGGATTGGTTCCGGCATCATTCAGATGATTATCATGCTTATGGTGGGTGTGTATTCCCTGATCACAACAAAGACGCTGAAGGAGAATTCCAGCCAAAAAATACGGGATCTTACAAGCTCTCAGGAAAAGTCCATGCTTCTGCTGAAAGCAAATTCCGAATTATCTGATAAGCTGGCAGAGGGAATCGACAGTATCCATGCAAAGATGAACCTGTTAAGTGATGCATCGGAAGTAACCAAGCAGGCCATGGAAGAATTATCCGGGGGTGCGGCTGATACTGCGGCTCATGTACAGAGCCAGAGTCATCAGACGGAGGAGATCCAGCATAAGGTGGATGAGGTCAGTCATGCTGCAGTGCAGATTAATGACAGTATGCAGGAGACTCTTAGAGTCCTGGAAAAGGGCAGAAGCGATATGGCGTTTCTGGCGGCGGATGTCGAGACATCTGCAGCAAACGGCGCAGCGGTGACGGAGAAGCTGGAAACGCTTAACCGGTATATGGAAGAGATGAATACTATCGTGGAACTGATAGGGGGTATCACTTCGCAGACAAGCCTGTTGGCTCTGAATGCAAGTATAGAGGCAGCCAGAGCAGGAGAAGCAGGCAGGGGGTTCTCTGTGGTGGCAACCGAGATATCCGGGATGGCAACCCGCACCAAGGAGGCAACGGTCAACATCACGGAACTGATTCAAAATGTTACCGCCGCCATAGGCGAAGTGGTTGGCTTGATTACTCTGATGGTAGACGGAATCCAGCAGGAAAAGCAGGGAGCGGCCAATGCGGAGGAGAGCTTTGGGAGTATTCAGGACAATACCTATGCTGTTCGGGATCATATGGAAGCTCTTGTAACAACCGTATCTGAACTGCGGGAGGCAAACCAGCGGATCGTGGATTCCGTGCAGAATATTTCTGCAGTTTCGGAGGAGGTAGCGGCCCATGCCCATGAAACCATGGCGGCAGAGGAAGCGAATGCAGTCATCATGAAGGAGATTACGGAGATCCTGCAGGAACTGGTGAAGCTGGCCGGACAGTAAATAGAAGGAGCAGATGCGCACTACGGCGGAGAATCCTGCAAAGCAGGATTCTCCCTTGGCTTATTGATAGAATAACTGAGTCCAATAGTTTACACCATTTTCCTGATAATATCCCACTCCGATATGGGTAAAGGATTCTCCCAGGATATTGGCGCGGTGGCCGGAGCTGTTCATCCAGCCCTCCATGACCTCTTCCGGTGAGCGCTGTCCCCAGGCGATATTTTCACCTGCCCTGCGGTAGCTGATGCCCTGTTCCTTCAGAGCAGTGGAAAAGCTGCTGCCGTCCGGACGGGTATGGGAAAAGCTGCTTACGATCTCCTGTGAACGGATCAGTGCTGCGCTGCTGGCTGCAGTATCCAGAGTAACCGGATTCAGCCCTGCTTTGATGCGCTCCTCATTAACCAGTTCTACGATACGGAGAACATAGGGGTGTACGGTATCTGACGGTGTTGTTTCAACCTCGTCCTCCGGGGTGGAGACAGGCGGCTGAGTATCCGGAACGTTTGTCTCAGGTACAGAAGGGGTTGATTCCGGGAGTTCCGGCTGTGTGTCTTCTGACTCAGGAGCCTCCGGTACGATAATATCAGCGGATGGATCATCCTTACAGTCTTCCTGAAACAGGAAATCCAGATTCAATCCACATTTCTCTGACAGACTCTGCAGGATCTCCTTTACGGTTTCCCCATTATTGACAACGATCCATTGGCCGGCATAAGAATTCCGGTCAGCAGGATTGCTGCAGTCTGGGGAAAGGGTGGCTTGGCCGCTTGCATGAACTGACAGCGGAGCTGTGCATGCAGCAATAGCGGCAGCAGTAGTCAGGGTTAAAAATATTTTTTTCATAGTAATCCTCCTTTGTTACAAAACCACATGAATTGTTACGCAAATATTACAAAAATATTACGAAACAAAATATAGCATGGATTGCGCAAAATATCTACAGGTAACATATGGCAATTACAGCAGATGAAGTCAGTCTTTCTGTTTGTATATATCTCAAAAGGCACGCTGAAACGGTTGAAAAACTAAAGGTTTTATGGTAGTATTGAAGAGATATTTGATGTTTCCTTATCTATGCTACAGTCTAGAAAGGAGGCACAAATTATGAAGCACACCTTGTAAAAGATATTAGGACATGGTTCTTTGCAGATGACGATGTATTTGTATGGTCATGTGACAGATGATACCCTGTTTGAAGCAATGAGGCTGATGGAAAAAGTGGTGTAGTGATTAGAGAAAATGGTGTAGCAGACAGTTTTCTAACAAAAGTAAAGGGCGAAAAGCCTTGAAAATAGGAGGTTTTTTAGAACAATGGAAGCTTACAAGCAGGAATTCATTGAGTTTATGGTAGACAGCAAGGTGCTGAAGTTCGGTGAGTTTATCTTAAAGAGCGGAAGAAAGTCCCCCTTTTTCATGAATGCGGGAGCTTATGTAACCGGGGCCCAGCTGAAAAAGCTGGGGGAGTATTATGCCAGGGCGATCCATGAGAATTACGGGGATGATTTTGATGTACTGTTTGGGCCGGCTTATAAGGGGATTCCCTTAAGCGTGACAACTGCCATTGCCTACAGTGAGCTGTACGGCAAGGAGATCCGTTACTGTTCCAACCGTAAGGAGGTCAAGGATCACGGAGATGTGGGCATTCTGCTGGGCAGCAAGCTGCAGGATGGCGACAGAGTGGTGATCATCGAGGATGTGACCACCTCCGGCAAGTCCATTGAAGAGACTTTCCCGATCTTAAAGGAGCAGGCGAATGTGGAGATCAAAGGCCTGATGGTGTCCCTGAACCGAATGGAAAAGGGACTTGGCGGTAAGGTGAGCGCTCTGCAGGAGATCAGGGAAAAGTATGGTTTTGAGACCCATGCCATTGTTTCTATGGGAGAGGTAATTGAGCATCTGTACAACAGACCTTATAAGGGAGAAGTGCTGATTGACGATACGCTGAAAGCTGCGATTGATGCTTATTATGCAGAATACGGCGCATGATAGGAAGAATCCGATGACAGATAATGGGTAATCCTATACACAGTAGATTGGTGTCTGCGCA
>CALWLO010000010.1 GCA_944381545.1 uncultured Acetatifactor sp.
AACGGAAGCCAGATGTACGTCCGCATCTTCCGAGACATTTACCCAGATGGTTTTATACTGCGCTTCCTCTCCCATCTGACGTTCGTAATCCGCCCTGTTGATGAAAACATAATTATAGATAAAATTCCGGGAAAGGCCGGATACCTGCAAAGTGATTGCCCTTCCGTCCTCATTCTGAAGCGTCACCGTATCCCCCAGGGAAATTCCAAGCTGCTCCGCTACCTTTTGGGTGATCACGGCCTCCTCCTCTCCCGGATAGGAAAGAGGCTCCCTCTTTTGGGTATGAAGATTTAAATAGGAAGCAATCTCCTCTTCCCCCTCGCTTTCCTCCCCCACCACCAGATTCACCGACTTAGTGCCCGCTGCAGCCATCAGATCCATACTGCCCTCCATCAGCGTATAATATCCGGAAAGCTCCTCCCCAAGCGCCTCTGTAAGATCCTGCTCCATTTGTACGGTAACCGCATCGGAAAGAGTCACACTGATGTCATAGATCTGTATTTCCTCAAACTGCTGGGTTGCTATGTTTGCTACGGAATCCTTTACGCCAAAACCCGTTACCAAAAGGGCAGTACAACCGCTGATTCCCGCCACCATCATGAGCAAACGTTTCTTATAACGGAAAATATTGCGCACCGACACCTTCTTTAAAAAGCCAAGCCTCTTCCAGATAAAGGGAATGTGCTCTAAGAATACTCTTTTTCCCGCTTTGGGGGATTTAGGACGCATCAGCTCCGCCGCCACCTGGGAAAGCTGATAGCGGCAGGTCAGCCAGGCGGCTCCCATGGTACAAAGAATCGCTGCCGTCAGGGAAATCACGGCAAGCACCGGATCAAACACGAAAGTCAGACTGTCCACCCGGTACATCATACCATAAGCCATCCAGATCACCTCGGGAAACAGGACGGAACCTCCCAAAAAGCCTATGACACATCCCAAAACGGCAGCAGTTCCCGAATAGAACAGATACTTTGACATAATCGTGCCTTTCCCGTAGCCCAGAGTCTTCAGTACCCCGATCTGTGTTCTCTGTTCCTCCACCATACGGTTCATAGTGGTGCTGCATACCAGCGCCGCCACCAGGAAAAAGAACACCGGAAAAATATTGGCAATGCCATCCACTATGGCAGAATCATTTTCAAAGCAGGCATAGCCCACATTTGTATCTCTGCCCAGCACATAGGTATCCGGCGGCTTCAGGTCGGAAAGCTCTGCTTCGGCATCCGCAATCTCTGCCTCCGCATCCGCAATCTCCTGTTCAAATTCCGTCCTGGCATCCTGATACTCTGCAAGTCCGTCCTCATACTCCGCTCTGCCCTCCAAGAGCTCTTCCTCTGCTTCCGCAATCTCCTGCCATCCATCAACAATTTCCTGTCTTGCGTCTGCAAGCTCCTGCTCCCCGTCGGCAATCCGGTTCTTTGCCGACTCCAGATCCTGCCTTCCCCTCTCAAGCTCTGCCTGGGCGTCCTGGATCTCCATCCATGCGTCGGACAGAGCCCGGCTGCCGGAGTCCAGCTGGGACGAGGCATCTGCAAGCTGAGCCTGGTAAGCGGCTATGGTCTTACGCCCCTCCTCCAGAGCCTCCCTTCCCGACGCCATTTCCCGGGCATAAGCATCCAGCTCGCTCTGAGCGGCCGCAAATTGCTCTTCTGCCTGGGCTTCCTGATTCGCCAGTTCCGTTCTTCCCGCCTCTATGCCGGCCCTGCCCTGGGAAAGCTCCTGGGCATAAGCATCCAGTTCCCTCTGAGCGGCTGCAAAGGTTTCCTCTGCCTGAGCCTCCTGATTCGCCAGCTCCGTCCTTCCCGCCTCTATGCCGGCTCTGCCCTGAGAAAGCTCCTGGGCGTAGGCATCCAGCTCCCTCTGGTCGGCTGCAAAGGTTTCCTCTGCCTGGGCTTCCTGATTCGCCAGCTCCGTTCTTCCCGCCTCTATGCCGGCCAGATCACTCCGGTAATCCTCCTCGGAAATCCTTCCCTCTTCATACGCCGCCGAAAGCGCCGCTTCCTGCTCCTCCAGCCGGGTGCGGGCCTGCTCAAATCCGGTTCGGGACTCCTGCCTGCGGGCGTCCAGTTCCTCCTGTTGCTGCAACAGCGACGCCTCTCCCGCCGAAATCTCCTCTTCCTGTTCATCCAACTGGGTGCGGGCCTGCTCAAACCCGGTCTGAGCCTCCTGCTTCTGCGCATCCAAGGTCTCCTGCTGCTGGCTCAGCAATGCCTCTCCTGCAGAAAGCTCCTCCTCCTGCTCATCCAGCTGGGCTCTGGCCTGTTCAAACCCGGCCTGAGCCTCCTGCTTCTGCACATCCAAGGTCTCCTGCTGCTGGCTCAGCAATTCCTCCCCCGCAGAAAGCTCCGCTTCCCGCTCATCCAGCTGGGCACTCTGTTTAGACAGCTCCTCCCGGCTCCGGCTCACCTGATCGGAGCTGTTTTTGAGCGCATTGCTCTGCTGCGTCCATTGATCAATGGCGTCCGCCAGCTCTGCTTCCCCTTCTGCAAGCTCCGTTTCTCCGTCCTCCACCTCTTTCTTTGCGTCTGCAAGCTCCGCTTCCTTCTCGGTCAATGTGGCTTCCCCATCTATGAGCTCCTCTCTGGCATCTGCCAGCTCTGTCTCCGCATCAGTGAGCTCCGCCTCTGCGTCCGCCAGCTCCGCTTCTGCATCTGCAAGCTCCGCCTCTGCGTCTGCTTTCTCCCGTGCCAGCTCCTCTCTGGCATCTGCCAGCTCTGCCTCACCCTCTGCCCGAATGTCCTCATACCGGCGATTTGCCACTTCTTCCGCAAGCTCCTCCCAAAGAACCTCCTTCTCTGCCATATAGTCCTCGTAAGCGTCACTGTAAAGCTCGAAACCGTCTTCAAAGCTAACAAAAATCTCGGTATAGTAATCCAGAGCAAAGCCCTCCGGAAGCAGATACATAAAGCCGTTCACCAATCCGCTTCCCAGAGAGGTATTCCCTCTTTCGTACTGGATATAATATGGAGACTGCACGATTCCCACAATGGTGTATTCCTCATAGGCAAAGCTCTCCAGATCCTCCGCCTCATTTTCTGCAGAAAGAGTGATGGTCTCCCCCAGGGAGTCCTCGCCAAACAGATTTGCGTCCACCACACATTCCCATGGTTCCTGGGGCAGCCTTCCGGCCAACACCTTTACCAAATTTACCTGATTTGTCAGCGTATGTGCCCGCAGTACACCTCCGCTTCCCTTCTGCAGCTGATAAAGAATATCCCATGTCACAGAGCCCTCTGCCCCGCACACTTCCTCCTGTCCGGCAAAAAAGGAAACATCCTCCTGTTCAAATCCCAGAGTGGAAACCAGACGGTAATCATAAAATTTTGTCTCTTCCAGATAATGTTCCGCCGTCCCCACCATGGCGCTTCTTGCCACCTTAAGCCCCGCAAAAAAAGCCACCCCCAGCGCCACTATAGCCCAAATAGCCATAAAACGCCCGAAGCTTTGACGTATTTCCCGAAAGGCAGATTTCCATATGATACTCTTTTTCATGCCGGCCTCCGTTTACCACTCTATCTCTGCGATGTCAACAATCTGCTTATTTTTTACCATGTCAACCACCGTACCGCTCTTTACCGTGATAATTCTGTCCGCCATGGCCGTAATCGCCTGATTGTGAGTGATTACCACTACTGTGCAGCCCTTTTTGCGGCAGGTATCCTGCAGAAGCTTTAACACTGCTTTGCCGGTATTATAGTCCAAAGCGCCGGTAGGCTCATCGCATAAAAGCAGCTTGGGATTTTTTGCCAGAGCCCGGGCGATGGCTACCCTCTGCTGTTCTCCGCCGGAAAGCTGAGCGGGAAAATTATTCATCCTGTCTTTCAGCCCAACCTCCTTCAGTACAGTGGCTGCATCCAGCGGATCCCTGCAGATCTGGGCCGCCAGCTCCACATTCTCCAGCGCCGTCAAATTCTGCACCAGATTGTAAAACTGAAATACAAAGCCTATATCATATCTCCGGTACTCTGTAAGCTTTTTCTGGCTGTAGCTGGAGATTTCCTGTCCGTCCAGAATCACCTTCCCCTCCGTCAGCGTGTCCATTCCTCCCAAAATGTTCAGTATGGTAGTTTTTCCCGCTCCGGAGGCGCCTACGATGACACAAAACTCTCCCTCCTCAATCTGAAAATTTACATCGTGAAGTGCTGTAATTTCCACTTCCCCCGTCTTATATACCTTCTTAACCCCCTCGAAAGTCACAAATGCACTCATGTTTTCTCATCCTCCGCTGTCAGCCGTTGCGCTTTCTGTTTTATCGGTATCATCATTTTTTTCTGATACTATTCCGCATAGTGATTGATCCCTCCGTATTTATTATACATGCCCAAAAATCAAAAATCCAGCAAATACCTCTTAATAGCCCTATCGCTCCTCCACCACCTGGAAAATGTAAAACTTCAGATAATAGCTCTGGTCCGCCGCCCAAAGAATCGGATGGTCACAGCCCTGAGTACGGAATTCTACCTGGCGCAGGCGCTTATGGGCGCCTGCGGCGGCTTCCCGGATCGTCTTGGCAAAAAGCTCAGGATCCATAAAATGGGAACAGGAGCAGGTCACCAGATAACCGCCGTCCTGTACCAGCTTCAGGCCCCGCAGATTGATCTCCCGATAGCCCTTGACCGCATTTTTGACAGAATTACGAGATTTGGTAAAGGCGGGAGGATCCAGGATTACCACGTCATATTTCTCTCCACGGGCCTCGAGCTGCGGCAACAATTCAAATACATCCGCACATTGGAACTTCACTCGATCCGCAAGCCCGTTCAACGCCGCATTTTCCATCGCCTGATCCACTGCCAGCTGGGACGCATCCACCCCCAGCACGCTGGATGCTCCGGCAATTCCCGCATTCAGGGCAAAGGAACCCGTATGGGTAAAGCAGTCCAACACCTTCTTATCTCTGCAGAACCGGTGAATCGCCGCCCGGTTATTCTTCTGATCCAGGAAAAACCCTGTCTTCTGACCGTCCTCCACATCTACGATATAGCGGACACCATTCTCCCGAATCTCCACCCTGGTATCAAAGGGGTCTCCGATAAAACCCTTACGGCGCTCCATGCCCTCCTGAAGCCGCACCTTGGCATCGCTGCGCTCATACACGCCCCGGATCTTCACACCATCCTCTGCCATCACCGCTCTCAGCCTGTCCACGATCACCGTTTTCCATCTGTCAATTCCCAGCGCCAGAGACTCCACCACCAGCACATCGGAGAATTTATCAATCACGATGCCCGGCAGAAAATCCGCCTCCCCAAAGACCAGGCGGCAGCTGGAGGTGTCAATGGTCTCCTTACGGTAATTCCAGGCATTGCGTACCCGCATTTCCATAAAATCTTCGTCTATGACGGTATCTTTCCTGCGGGATAACAGACGAATCAGGATCTTTGAGTGCCTGTTGATAAAGCCATATCCCATGAAGTAACCGTCAAAATCATGCACCGCTACCACATCGCCGTCCTGAAAATCACCCTCCATGGATGCCACTTCATTATCATATACCCACATTCCGCCTGCCTTCAGTGTGCGCCCCTCACCTTTTTTTAATGTAATCACTGCTGTATCCATATGCATTCATCCTCGTTTATTCCTAGAACTTACCTCCGCTGCCTGCGGGAATAAAAAATCTTGACATTCCGTCCCATATAGTGTATCATTTTCATGTTCGACATAGAACGGCGTGTGGCTCAGCTTGGTAGAGCGCTACGTTCGGGACGTAGAGGCCGCAGGTTCGAATCCTGTCACGCCGATTTTTAAAAAACTCCTGTTTCCCAGGAGTTTTTTGTTTCCTTTACAATCTTAACCTGGCAATCGCCTTTTGGGCAATCAGGCACTCTCCGTGCTCCTCCAGGTATACTACTTTATCCTCGGTGGCTGCATACAGCGCACCGAACTCCAAGGCCTGAATACAGGCTCTGCTATAGCGCTTATAGGAAGCGCCTCCCTGCTCCAGATACAAGTAATACGCATCACCCTCCCGATACAGGCTGCTTTTCACCCGCAGATTCTTTGGCAGAACCCGGGCATACCCACAGAGCTCGCGCATACTGGCAAACCGGAAAATCGCAAAGCTGGGCTTTGGCGCAGTATGTACCGTTTTCTCCGGTTCTGCCTGCTGCTGTCCCGTCTCTGCTGCAGCATTGGAAACCGCCTGCACCAGCATCTCCGCAAAGGTCTCGCTGTCCAGTCCCAGCTTTTCCCCCAGGATTCGTCTCATCTCCCTTAAATAATTTATGAGACTCACCCCGTTTTTCACATCTTCGGGGGTTTTTTCGGTAAAAGTCAGTATCATACCCTTGTCAGGCAGCATCATGATCTGGAGATCAAAGGCAAACTGAGGGGGCTTATAATTCACCTCTGCCACTGCCTGGGCAATAATCTCCTCCAAAATCTCCCTGGCCTTATCGCTGCGCATCACGAAATCTTTATAAGTAATATCGTACTCCTCCAGCTCTTCATTGGAAATAAAGCACTTTACTGTTTTGTCATCTATTCTTTCGATCTTCATAGGCTTACATCTTACCTTTCTGCTTCTATTTTAGCAGATGCTGTGAATAAAGTCAATTTCTGCGCAGGCAGGCCTCTCCGACGCCCAGGATCAGAAATACCGCCGAAGTACTCATAACCTGCTGGAAGCTGAAAACATTATTTACCGTATAAGCCAGGATCCCCATACCTGCAGCGCCGGCCAGAGGATCCTCCCTGCCTGCTTTCAGATACCGGAAGATCGCCGTAACCATCAGGCCTATGTAACCCACAGCCCCCAGCAGCCCCTGGTTAATCAGCACCGTGAGCCATTCATTATGAGCATTGGTCAGCATCAGACTGCCGAAATAATCCTCTACCAGCTGCTTCAGCGCCGGGTTTGCGCCGCTGTGAATATATATGCCCATGGCATCCGGTCCCACACCCAGAAGCCTTCCCCACAGATCCTGATCCAGGAAACAGGTAAGCCCCGCCGTCCAGGTGATCCCCCTGTTACTGCCCCAGGAGGCATCAAAGGTAAAGGCGCCCAGCTGCGACAGCCCGCCAATACTGCCGGGATACAAGGTATTGAAAACCAGTAACAACACATATCCTGCCAATGCAGCTCCCGCCGCTGCCCATGCAGTAATCCCCAGAACCTTCCATGCCCTTGCCCGAAAGCGCTGGGCCCTGCGGCTGCGCTCCACCAGGTACCAGCACAGTGCGGATATCCCCAGCATCAGAAAGGGCAGGGGGGAATATGTCAGCAGATCCGTAGTGATCTCCGAATAGGTAATGGCTCCGGGCCATAGCAGCCGGATCACCAACGTGACCACGCATACGGCGGACAGCAGGATACAGCCCGTCCAGAACCGCTGCAGCTTCTCTTCATCCTTCACGGAAAACAAATAGAAAACTCCCAGAAGAATCAACAGTGCCGCAATGCCGCTGCTGCTGCCCTGGGTCACCAAAGCGGCAAATCCCACGCTGAGACAGATATAGAGAAGACTACGCACCCACCCCTTTTTCGGAAGCTTCCTGCCCTGCCATAAATAATAGGCAAATCCTGACAATATTGTCACCAGATAACCGCAGTACCAGTTGATATTGCCGATAGTGGAAATGTATTGGGGACCGGCAGCCCGCATCTCCAGCGGATAGATACCGAAACGGTTCAGATATCCCAGCAGGGATACGATAAACAATACCGGGATCCACAGGGCTACCAACCAGTCCTTACGCTGCCAGAGACGGGACGCCATCAAATAGACTGCCAGAAACAGCAGCTGCGTCACCAGTCCCAGATACCAGCCATAGGTGCCGTAGAACGTATCCCCCCAGGAAGTCTCCTCCCGAAAGGAGGTATGTAAATAGGAGCCAAGCACAGCCGCCAGATAGATAAGGGCGAACCAATCGGTGGCAGAAAGCTCCGGCTTGGGAATTCGTTCACGGCTTTTTGCCCGAAGCCGCCTCACTGCCATGAATAGCAGAGAGACAGCCGCCAGCGGCAGGATTATCTTACATGCGCCCACGCTGACGGAACGGAAAAAAAGACATTTGTCCGTTCCGATGTGCCGGTAACCCGTCTCCCCGGAATACAGCGGCAGGATCACCATCAGCACCACCATATACAGACTCACCAGGATATCCAGCAAGGACAACAGCCCCTTCTCCAAGCGTTCTAAGAAATCCGGATCGGCATTATCTTTTTTTTTCTTTATTACATGACCCATCTCTTTTGTCATTCCTTTCTGTTATCTCTCATTCTATTCGTTCCTAACTACTTTTTCAATATCTAATTTGAGGCTTGGCAAATGGTGCGGGCTTGGCTATACTTCCCACAGACGCCGCTGCAGGCTCTGCCAGATCTGATAGATAATCATAAAGCCCAGCGGCCCCTTGATAATCCCCCAGATGCCAAAGAGTTGAATCCCCGCATACACTGCCGTCAGTACGGCAATGGGGGAGATGCCCATGCGTCTGCCGATCAGACGGGGCTCCAGCATTTCCCTAAGAAAGGCGCAGGCACCATAGAGCAGCAGACAGACGGCGGCTACCCCATAATTCCCTTCAAAAAGCTGCACCAAGGCCAGAGGCGCCAGCACAATACCGGTGCCGATAAAAGGAAGGGCATCCAACAATCCCGCCAAAAGCCCCCACAGTATGCCATGACGGATGCCGGCTATGCTCAGTACCAGCGCTGCCAGCAGGGAAATGGCAGACATAATAATCAGCTGTGCTCTTACATAGGTAGCAATATAGCGGATGATCCCGCAGATCACCTCCAGCAATACATGGAATTCCTCCCGATCCAGCAGATTATTCATAATCCGGTCATAATCCTTTGCCAGCAATACCGCCGCAATGATAAACGTCACTAAGAACCCCCCCAGCACCGCTGCTTTCCTCAGATATTGCAGAGAGCCGGACAACATGCCTGCCGTGCCTTCAGACTGCAGATAACTCATGCCCTCATCCAGTCTTGTCAGCAGAGTGGACTCCAGATATTCCCCGTCGATTCCCAGGGTTCCTCCGATAGAAGCGCTTCCCTTCTGAATCAGCTCCCGCAGCTCCTGTTCCAGGGCCTCCAGTCTTCCGACCCACTCCGGCAGACTGCCCACAACCCAGGAAAACAGCACCCAGATCATGACAATCAGCAGCCCGCCGGCTAGTAACAGCAGCAGGATAGCTCCCAGCTGACGGTGAATATGGAGCTTCTCCTGCAGCCCCTTTAAAAAAGGGCCAAAGATGGTTACAAAAAGCATGGCAATCAGGATGGGCGAAAACAGCGGAGTCAGATATTGCAGAAAAAAATACACTACTGCGATAATCAGCAATAGTGTCATAATTTTGTGTTCTTTGATCTTCTCCAGCATACCCGCCTCCGTCCCGCACCGGCATTTACCAAAGGATTCCGGTTGCTTTTCCCGAAGATAGTATGTGGAAAAATTATTGTTTTATCCAGTCCGGACAAATTTCGCAAGAAATTGTCTTTCCCGTTGCCGGGTGCTGCAGGCTGATACGCCAGGCGCAGAGCGCCGTCTGGAAGATTCCCAGACGCCGGCTCTCTTCCAGGCTCCGGGCTGTGCCGTACTTGAAATCCCCCAGAATGGGCATACCCGCATGCGCCAGCTGGCAGCGGATTTGATGAAACCGCCCTGTATCTATATGGATATCCAGACAGACGGGCCTTCCTCCCGTCTGTGTCTCTTCCCCGGGAGGTTTACATCCGGCAGCATCAGGAACCGCCCGCATCCGATATTGTAATACGGCCTTCTTTGCCCCCGGTGTACCCTCCGGCACTACCCGGGCCATATTGCCTTCCTTACACAGATAATCCGCCAGTTCCCCGCTCTTTTTCGGAGGCCGCCCATAAACCAGCGCAAAATACTGTTTATTCCATGTTCCTTCTTCCAGCTGACGGCACAGCGCCCCTGCCGCCTTTTTATTTTTAGCAAATACCAGCAGGCCTTCTACCGGTTGATCCAGCCGGTGTATGATCCCCAGATAGGCTCCTCCCAGATAATTCTTAAGTTCGCTGACTGCGTCCGGCTGACCCACACGGGCGGACTGCGTAGCCAGCCCCGGGGGTTTGTGACAGATCAGGATATCCCGATCCTCATAAACGATCTCTGTTCTCATATTCCCTATGCGCCTTAATCCACTCTCTCATCGCCCCAAAAGAACAGCGCCACTGTGCCGGGGCCGGTATGACTGCCGATGGTGGTGCCGATATCGTTGATCTCCACCCTGCCCTGCAGTTTGGGAAAGGCCTCTTCCACCAGATCCGCCACAGCTCTGGCATCCTCCATACAAGCGGACTGGGAGATATAACACTTGCCGCTGTAATCTGCGCCGCCCTGGGCATGCTCCTTCATCTTATCCACAACAGCCTGGATCACCTTACGCTTGGTACGGATCTTTGCCCGGCTAATCAGCCGTCCCATATAGTCCACATTGAGAAGCGGGCAGATATTCAGCACGCTGCCCACAAAACCTGCCGTCCTGGATACACGGCCGCCCCGGATCAAATAAGTCAGATCACTGGTGAAGAACCAGTGCTGCAGCTTTAATTTGTTATCCTCCGCCCACTGGTGCAGCTGTTCAATATCCATGCCCTGATCCCGCAGATCCGCCAGCTTATCCATCAACAGGCCATAACCGGAAGAAGCCGCCAGGGAATCCACTACATAGATTCTGCGGTCGGGATACTTCTCCTGCAGGGTATCCCGGGCTATCATAGCGGAATTCACTGTACCGGAAATACCGCTGGACAGCGTCAGATGCAGAATATCCTTGCCTTCTTTTAAAAAGCCTTCAAAATATTGTTCATATTCCTCCACATTGATCTGGGAGGTCTTAGTCTCCGCCCCGTCCGCCATAGCCTGATAAAAATCCGAAAGCGAAATGGACTGCCCCAGATCATCCTTATACTGTTTCCCTGCAAGTTCATAATGAAAACAGATATAGGGAATATTCCGGTTTTCAAAATGCTCCTTTTGCAGATCCGCTGTGGAACTGCAGCTTAAAATATACTCGCTCATGCCCGACATCCTCCTGTTTCTTTGGCATTCAAAAGTGTAACAATATCTTTTAGTTTATTTTACGTATCTATCGTACACCGAAAAAAGGGATTTGTAAACCGGCAGTTGGCCAAGGCGCCCTAAGGCAGCCGTCAGGGAGGGGCATGATCTGCAGCTTTATACTTTAAAACGGTAGCCCACTCCCCATATGGTCTCGATATACTGGGGCTTGGCGGTATCTGCTTCGATCTTTTCCCGGATCTTCTTAATATGCACGGTAACAGTGGCGATATCCCCGATGGAATCCATATCCCAGATCTCCCGAAACAGCTCCTCCTTGGTGAAAACATGGTTGGGATTCTCCGCCAGGAAAGTCAGCAGTTCAAATTCCTTAGTGGTAAAGGTCTTCTCCACACCGTCCACATAAACCCGGCGGGCCGTCTTATCAATACGGATCCCCCGGATTTCCACAATGTCATTCTGGGGCTTCTGGTTGGTACCCACCAAACGCTCATAGCGGGCCATATGAGCTTTCACCCGGGCCACCAGCTCGCTGGGGCTAAAGGGCTTGGTCATGTAGTCGTCTGCCCCGAGGCCCAGTCCCCGGATCTTATCAATATCATCCTTTTTCGCCGATACCATCAGGATCGGGATATTTTTCTCCTCCCGAATCCGCTTGCACACCTCAAAGCCGTCCATCTCCGGCAGCATCAGATCCAGGATAATCAAATCATATTCGCCTGTCAGCGCTGCCTGCAGCCCCTGATCGCCCCTGTTGCAGATATCCACCTGAAAATCGCTGAGCTCCAGATAATCCTTCTCCAGATCTGCAATGGCTTCCTCGTCTTCAATAATCAATATTTTGCTCATAATATCCTGCCTTTCTTATCAGTTGATACGAATCTCCATGCATATCGCAAGCCACGCCTGCGATACTGCTTCAGACTATTCATTCTGAAGCTCCCTGTATTTGCGCATCACAAAATGCATACAGGTACCTTCTCCCTCTCTGCTGGTGGCCCAGATATAGCCGCCATGATCCTCTATGATCTTTTTGACTATGGACAAACCGATACCGCTTCCTCCCTGAGCAGAATTGCGGGAGGCATCCGTCCGGTAGAAACGTTCAAATATCTTTCCCAGATCCTTCTGGGCAATCCCCTTGCCGTTATCCTCGATCTCTACCTGAATAGAATCCGACTCATCCAGAATCCGGATATCAATAACGCCGTTTTGCTTGTCCATATATTTTATACTGTTGCTGATAATGTTGTTAATGACTTTCTTCATCTGCTCCGGATCCGCAATCACCTGAGTATCCGAATCCACCAGATTGGTATAGTTGAGCTGAATGTTTTTGGATTCCAGATCCAACCCCACCTCCTCCACACAGTCTCCGAAATAATCCGCTACATTGATCCGGTGAAAATTATAGGGGATACGGTGATTATCAATTCCGGAATAGACAGTCAGTTCATTAATCAGCCGATCCATATCATTGGCTTTATTATAGATGGTCTTAATATATTTATCCATCTTCTCCGGCGTGTCCGCCACACCATCCATAATCCCCTCCACATAACCCTTAATGGCGGTAATGGGGGTCTTCAGATCATGGGAGATATTGCTGACCAGCTCTTTATTTTTCTTTTCCTGCTCCACATTCTCCTCGGTGGTCTCTTTCAGCCGCAGCCGCATATCCTCGTAATTACGGTACAGATCCCCGATCTCGCCCCCGGACTGGGTCTGCAGCATATAGTCAAAATTGCCCTCCTTGATCTTCGTCATAGCTATATTCAGCTCATTGATCGGATAAAATACCCCTTTATGGATCCACTGCGTCAGCATCAGGCTGGTAAAAATCAGTATCAACACAATCGCAATCACCATGTCAATCAGCAGCTGACGGGAGATCAGTGAATTAATCTTCATGACCACGAACAGGCTGCCCTCTGCCCCATCCTGAAAATAGAAATCAATCTGCTTCACATATTTATCCAGTTCGTTAAAATAATAGCTGGCATCCTCTTCCAGATCTCCTTCGCCAAATTCCGGAAGCCGGTCAAATATCCGCTGCGCCGCTTCCTCGTTGCCTGCAAAATAGATCTCGTTTCCTCTGCGTACCAAAAGATAAGCGGCTCTCTGACGCAGCGAATTGTTTATCTTTTCCAGATATTCCTTATTCTCCAACAGCCTTACATCCTGATCCGCCTGCTCCGCCAGCTGCGCATAGACATCCTCCGCCGTCCCGATAAAGGCCTGCACAGGCTCTGACATCATGGTAACATCCAGCTCCCGAAGGGTATTGCCCTGGGAAGTATTCATCAGATAAAGCCCAATAGCGCAGAATGCAAGTGCAGTCAGCAGCAGCGGCAGAAAAATAATGGTAATAAAGGTTACCCTGAGCCTGGTTTTAAATTTCATAATGATACCCCCGCATAGCGCTTTACAGGAACAGCTTGCAAATCCTGAATTACATTTTTTACACGCAATTCAGAGCTCCACGGATTTGACTCTGAATCATTGTTATGACTAGTATAACACATATCCCGGGGCAGAGCGTAAAAAAAAGAGAATATGTTCATTAAAAAAAAATAAATTTTTTACAGGGTCTTGACATTTTTTCTCAATAGGATATAATAAAACAGTAATCATTATTACTATTATTTTAAGGGGAACAAAAATGGCGCTGAAGTACAGCAGACAGCGGGAGATGATTAAGGAGTTCCTTATGAACAGACATGATCATCCTACGGCGGATATGGTATATATGAATGTACGGCAGCAAAGTCCCAATATCAGCCTGGGCACGGTATACCGTAATCTGACTCTGCTTGCGGATATCGGTGAGATCCAGCGTCTGCATTTGGGCGATGGGATTGATCGTTTTGATGCGGATACCAGTCCTCACTATCATTTTATTTGTAATGAATGCAGCTGTGTACAGGATCTGTCCATGGACAGTATTGACAGCATTCTGGATACGGCCCAGCAGCATTTTGACGGGCAGATTACGGGGCATGTTACATATTTTTACGGAATCTGCAGAAATTGTGCCTGCGGTAGTGACAGCTGACGGTCTTTATGTCCGGCAGCTTAAAATAATAAAAAAGGAGAGAAAAAGTATGAAGTATGTATGTCAGGTATGTGGTTATGTTCATGAGGGAGACCAGCCCCCTGAGAAGTGTCCTCAGTGCGGTGTGGATTCTTCCAAATTCACCGCTCAGAGCGAGGAGAAATCCTGGGCAGCCGAGCATGTTGTCGGTGTGGCACAGGGAGTAAGAGAAGATATTATCGAGGATCTGCGCGCTAACTTTAACGGTGAGTGCTCTGAGGTTGGTATGTATCTGGCTATGGCCAGAGTCGCTTTCCGGGAGGGTTATCCCGAGATCGGTTTATACTGGGAGAAGGCTGCTTATGAAGAGGCTGAGCACGCTGCAAAGTTTGCGGAGCTGCTGGGCGAGGTTGTAACGGATTCCACTAAGAAGAATCTGGAGATGCGGGTAGAGGCAGAAAACGGCGCTACCGCTGGTAAGGCAGATCTGGCTAAGAGAGCAAAGGAGCTTGGCTTAGATGCCATTCATGACACCGTACATGAGATGGCACGCGACGAAGCTCGTCACGGCAGAGCATTCGAGGGACTGCTTAAGAGATACTTCGGCTAAACGGCTGGCCTGTAAATGCCGTTTCTATATTGAAGCTTCCGGGAGCAAATCAGATGAACTGGTTTGCTCCTTTTTCTTGCCCTTATTTATTTTCTTTTTCCACAAATTTTCTTTGTATTTTCTATGAAAATGGTTTATACTTAACTCAGTTTATACTTTTTTTATATTTTATGGAAAGGAATTACGGCTTTATGGAGAAAATAGCAAGCTTTACCATTGACCATATTAAGCTGCAGCCCGGAATCTATGTATCCCGCAGGGATACGGTGGGCCAGGAGGTTATCACTACCTTTGACCTTCGTATGACCAGTCCCAACGACGAACCCGTCATGAATACCGCAGAGGTGCATACCATTGAGCATCTGGGTGCCACCTTTT
This sequence comes from uncultured Acetatifactor sp., assembly GCA_944381545.1. Taxonomy (GTDB): domain Bacteria; phylum Bacillota; class Clostridia; order Lachnospirales; family Lachnospiraceae; genus Acetatifactor. The sequence continues at coordinate 15,026 of CALWLO010000010.1, forward strand.
TGCGCAATCATCCGGACTATAAGGACAAAACCATATATTTCGGCCCTATGGGCTGCCGCACCGGCTTCTACCTGCTGCTGGCAGGGGAATATACCTCACAGGATATTGTGCCGCTGATGATCCGGATGTTTGAATTTATCCGGGATTACCGGGATGAAGTCCCCGGCGCCTCTCCCAGGGACTGCGGCAATTATCTGGATATGAATCTGGGTATGGCCAACTACCTGGCCAAAAAGTACTTAGAACAGGTGCTGTACCATATCGACGACAGCCGCCTGAACTATCCGGTATAGAACATCCACTATAACAGAAAGGTCCTGCATCCTGCAGGAGTATAGAACAGCATTATGAATAAGATTGGAATTATCGGAGCCATGGAGCTGGAGGTAGATACGCTGAAAGCGCAGATGGCAGTTGCCGCCCGGACTGTCAGGGCGGGTATGGAGTTTTGGGAAGGCACCTTGGGAAAGGTGCACGTTGTCATCGTCCGCTGCGGCATCGGCAAGGTCAATGCTGCCATGTGTGTACAGATCCTGGCAGACCTGTTTCAGGTTACCCATGTGATCAACACCGGCATTGCCGGTTCCCTGAATGCTGCTTTGGATATTGGCGATATCGTTATTTCACGGGATGTAATCCATCATGACATGGATGTCAGAGTTTTTGGATATCCCCTGGGGCAGGTTCCCCAACTGAATACCCTGGCCTTTCCTGCCGATGAAGCCCTGATCCGGCTGGCCATGGACTCCTGTGAAGAAGCCAATCCCGGACTGCATACGGCAGTTGGCCGTATCGTCAGCGGCGATCAGTTTATCTCCGGCAGGGAGATGAAGAACAGATTAATTGCAGAGTTTCATGCGGACTGCACAGAGATGGAGGGGGCGGCCATCGCCCATGCCGCATACTTAAACGGACTTCCCTTTGTGATCATCCGCGCCATTTCCGACAAGGCAGATGACAGCGCCAGCATGGATTATCCCGTCTTTGAACGTGAGGCTGCCGGGCACTGTGCCCGTCTGGTTGAAGCTCTTGTAAGGAAGATATAAATATAAAGGAGAAAAGAGATGTTAGAAAAGTTAAAAAAGAATTCCCTGAAAAGACGGCTTCCGTTAATCATTATTCTGCTGGTCGCCGCAGTGGGCCTGCTGATCTATTTCGGACCGGATTTTATCACTTGGGCAAAGGGTCCCGTGGCCTTTGAGGAGCTGTCCATTGACGAGATCGAGGATCAGTATGTCAGCATGACCTTTGAACTGACCTTTGGTACATACGCAACTGAGGTGACTACCACCACCCGTAACGGCTCCACAGTCTCCGAACGGGATTCCATGCAGTATCATGCGGTGCTGGTGGGCGGCCTGGACCGCTATATGTATACCGACGAAAGCCTGTATTGGGAGTTTATCGGCCTGGCGGTTCCTTCGAAATATTTTGATACTGTGGAGATTATCGATAAAAACAGTGACGAGTTTTTCGAAAACTATGATCTGAGAGCATTGGATACCAGGATGAATATTACCGGCCAAATCTTTCCCATGGATAACCGGATGCTGCGCTACTATAAGTCTTTCTTCCGGTCTGCCGATTATACCGAGGAAGAAATCGATGCATACTGCGCTCCTTATTATATCCAAATCGGTTCCCTGTCCCGGGGCAGCATTGAGGTTGTGCTGATTATGAACGCCTTGGCGGTTATCCTGATCCTGATTGCCGGCGTGATGCTGATTATGGCACTGACGGGCGCTTATCAGAAGAAGCTGATTAAGACCCTGAAGGCTCAGGGGGACATGGAGCTGGAAAGGGCAGACGTTGATTTTGCATCTGCTTTTGAGCCTGCAAAGGGGATTAAGATCGGACGGAGCTATCTGTTTGACTGCACCAGCGCCAAGACGCAGATCATTCCTCTGCGCCAGATCGCATGGGCCTATACCCACCAGACCAACCATCAGAAATATGGGCGTACCGTCAGCACCACCTATAACTCCATGATATACACAGAGGATAAGAAGCTTCATCGGCTGGCAATTCCCAGTAAGGAGATCTGTGATCAGATTATGGAGGATCTGAGCAGGAAATGCCCTGCGGGTATATTCGGCTACAGCGACCAGCTCAAACAGCTGTTCCATAAAAATTATGACGAGTTCACCCGGCTGCGCCGCCAGAAAGAAGCAGAGCTGAATCCGGATCCTTACACCTCCGACCCTTATCAAAACAACTAAACAGGTACATAAAAAGCTCCGCACCGAATGATCTGTTTACATCCCTGCGGAGCTTTTATTTCTCTATTTCTTTTTAAATACCAGGAGCTTACTGAACACATAGTTGCCGATAAATACCAGCACGGCAGACACCAGGGTCGTCACATAAGTATTGATGCCCAGTATACCGAACAGCTGACGGATCACCAGATCCAGAATAAAGGTGGATATCCTGGAGGATACGAACTTGGGGATCTCCTTCAGCATTGGCTCATGGCTCTTAAATACGAACCGCCGGTTCGTAAAATAAGCGAAGATGACGCCCGCCACCCAGTTGACCACACTCATCACTGCATTTTCAAACTGTGTGGGATACAGCGGATTGCCAAACAGCAGCCAGCTGGCCAGATACATGGCTCCCCAGGCGACAATCGTGGTAAGACATCCTACGATCAGATAGGCGATCATTTCCTGATAATACTTCTTAATAAATCCTTTTATTTTCTCTATCATGAAATCCTCTTTTCCTGATGCTCCGTTTTTTCTGCTTTTCCTACTTTACTATGGGAAAACCGGCTTGTCAAGTAATTTCATGAAAGTTTAAGAATTCACCACATTTCGTATTTCTCCCCGCTGGAAGGCTTCTATATTCTTCGCCGCCTCCTCCACACAGCGGGTACGGGCCTCCACACTGGCCCAGGCCATATGGGGAGTGATAATCAGCCGGTTACTGTCTTTAAACCGGCTTAAAGGATTGGATTGCTGCAGGGGTTCCCCATCTACCACATCCAGACCGGCCGCTGCGATTTCCTCCGCCGCCAATGCGTCATACAGATCCCGGTTATCCACCACGGCTCCCCGGGCCACATTGATCAGGATGGCCGTCTTCTTCATCTTCTGCAGGGCTTCTCTGTCGATCACTCCTCTGGTCAGATCACTCAGGGGACAATGCAGGGACAGGATATCACTTTCCGCCAGCAGGGTATCCTTGTCTACCTGAGGGTAATCCCTGCAGGTGCTCTTCCCGGTCACGGAATAGAAAATCACCCGGCAGCCAAAGGCTGAGGCGATCTGCGCCACCCGCCGGCCGATATTGCCCATACCGATGATCCCCCATGTCTTTCCTTCCAGCTCATGAAAGGGCAGATCAAAATGAGAAAAACGATCCTGGGCGCTGTATGCCCCTGATTTCACATATTCATCATAATAAGGCAGCTTTTCCAGCAAAGCAAGGGCCAGGGCAAAAGTATGCTGAGCCACCATGCCGGAGCAGTAATCCACCACATTGCATACACGGATGCCCCTTTCTCTGCAATAGTCCAGATCCACATTGTCAAAGCCTGTAGCCAGTTCACAGATCAGCTTGACATGGGGTGCATCCTTCAGGGTCTCCTCCCGCAGAGGGGCCTTGTTCGCCACGATGATGTCTGCGTCCTTTACCCGCTCCCGCACCTCCTCTATGGTTGTGGTATTGCGGTAATAGGTCACCTCGCCAAGATGCTCAAACTGCACAGGTACGTCCGTACCTACGCTATGTCTTTCCAATACAGCAATCTTCATTGATTTTCTCCTTATTTACAGTATGGGCCTGCAGCATATATACTGCAGGCCCACTTACCTCTCTATCCCTTATAGTCTCTTTAACAGCTCTTCTCTCTGTGCCTCATAACCGGGCTTGCCCAGCAATGCAAACATATTCTTCTTATAGCTCTCCACACCGGGCTGATTGAACGGATTCACACCCAGCAAATAGCCGCTGACGCCGCAGGCAAATTCAAAGAAGTAGAACAGCTCGCCCAGATAGAACTCGTTCACCTCAGGCACATGAACCATAAAGTTGGGTACCTGTCCGTCGGTATGGGCCAGCACAGTGCCGTTCATGGCGCTCTTATTGACAAAATCCACCGACTTTCCTGCCAGATAGTTCAGCCCGTCCAGATCCACAGGCTCCTCGCCGATGATGATCTCCTCCCGGGAGGTTTCGATATCAATCACCGTTTCAAACATGATCCTTGACCCGTCCTGGATAAACTGCCCCATGGAGTGCAGATCCGTGGTCAGATCCACGCTGGCGGGCAGCAGACCCTTGTTATCCTTGCCCTCGCTCTCGCCAAAAAGCTGTTTCCACCACTCGGATATATAATGCACGCTGGGTTCATAGTTTGCCAGAATCTCCACACTCTTTCCCTTACGCAGCAGGATATTCCGCAGAGCCGCATACTGCAGAGCGTCATTCTCTTCAAAGGCATTCTCCAGCGCACGCTTTCTGCCGCTGGCAGCGCCCTCCATCAGTTTGTCAATATCTGCACCGCTGACAGCGATAGGCAGAAGACCCACTGCAGTCAGTACGGAGAAACGCCCGCCCACATCATCGGGCACCACAAAGGTCTCATAGCCCTCTTCATCCGCCACATGCTTCAGCGCTCCCCTGGCCTTGTCCGTGGTGGCATAGATACGCTTTGCCGCTTCCTCCTTGCCGTATTTTTTCTCCAGGATACCCTTGAATACCCGGAATGCAATAGCAGGCTCGGTGGTAGTACCGGATTTGGAAATCATATTGATGGAGAAATCCCTGTCCCCCACCACATCCATCAGATGTTTTAAATAGGTGGAGCTGATGGAATTCCCGCAAAAATAAATCTCCGGTGCCTTGCGCACGCTCCTGTCCACCACATTGGCAAAGGTATGGCCTAAAAATTCAATGGCCGCCCTTGCACCCAGATAGGAACCGCCGATACCGATCACCAGCAGCACTTCACTATCGCTTTGGATCTTAGCCGCAGCCTTCTTAATCCTTGCAAATTCTTCTTTATCATAATCCACCGGCAGATCAATCCATCCCAGAAAATCATTGCCCGCACCGCTTTTATTTACCAATACTTCCTTCGCATCTAAAGTCAGCTTCTTCATATAGCCGATCTCTTCCTGAGAAATAAATGCATCCGCCTTGGAATAGTCAAATGTCACCTGCTTGCTCATAATCCCGCTCCTTTTCTACACATACATTACGGCCGGAAAATCTGCCGCCTGACATTTACAGTGTAGCAAACTTGTACAGATTATTCAAGTGCTAATTGGAGATATATGGCACATGCCTTATGATGTCAGAAATTCCCGCAGCAGCTGCTCCAGCTCCTGCTGCTGGCTGTCTGTAAATTTCGTCCCGGTATCCTCCGGAGCGGCATTTCTCAAGGCCTCCTGTGCCGCCTTCGGCTCCTCCGCTGCTTTCGCCTCCATGGCATCTTTGGACACATCCATCCCCCTGTTGCCCACCGGGATCACGTCCACTCCTTTTCTGACATTACGCCTGGAGGATGCCCTATTCGAAAGCTCCTTATCGCCGCTGCGCCGGCTTTTCCTTCTGCCGTTTTCCTGAGGGCCATACAGCATTTCCATATCTTCCCGGGTCACCTCCATGCGGCTGGCAAGATGGTTTTCCAAATAATCCACCAGATTGATTTTTAAAATACGTCTTTTCCCTTTAAGATCCACAATCGTTGAGATGGAAAAGTACAGATACAGCCCAAAGAGGCTGACAATATAAAAGGGAAGAATCTGGCCCAGCATACTTCCTGCAACTATCCTCCTGCAGACGCCGATTCCGGCGCTGACCACGGATAAGAGCATCAGCTGGCCTGACAGATGACCCAGCATCTCCAGGGAAAATGGCCCCAGAGCCATCCTGTTTAAGAACTTGTCCACAAACACCGGCACATTGGGCATACCATGATTTAACTGATAACAGTTGGCAAATTTTAACTTACATTGTTTTAACTGCCTGCAGCGAGTGGTGGCCATATTATCTGCCTGTCGGATCAGATGAAGATAGACCAGTCCCAATATCACCCGGATCAGGAGACTGCAGGCCATACAGACAAACATAGCTATGGAGGCTATCTTTTCTTGTTGAAATATGGAAAACATTTTCATCATCCTTTCTGCATTTTCAGGATATTATCCTTTATTACATCATATCTCTTTATTGGACAAGATTGCAATATTTCCGGGCTGCCTAATCATCGAGATATCTTGACAGATCCGGCTTCATTTCCTGTCTGGAGGACAGATTATGACAGAAACCGATAATATTTTCTCAGCAGCTTTGGCATAATGTAACAGTTCAGCCATAACCTGTATGACAGGCAAGGCAACAACCCCCCGCTGCAAGCAACAGGGTTGTTGCCCCTCGCAGCAGTCGTCAAATGTGCATACATGCCCGCTTGGCTCGTTGCCTGCGGAAATCATGCCTGCATGAATTTGCTTGTTCTACAGGTTATGAGCGCTGCTGCTACAACATAATCGTAAAGGTCAAAATCATGATTGAAGTTGCAGAAATAATCTGCTATACTGTACTTTAATAAAGGAACTATATTATGGCATCGGGAGGACATTTATATGACATATCAGACAAAAGGAACCTGTTCTACGTCAATAGATTTTGAAATTGAAGACGGTATCATACAGTCGGTAAAATTTACGGGCGGATGCAATGGGAATCTGCAGGGGATCAGCGCCCTGGTAAAGGGCATGAAGGTAGAAGATGCCATCAGCAAGCTGAAGGGAATACGCTGCGGCTTTAAGCCCACCTCCTGCCCGGATCAGCTTGCCCATGCATTGGAGGAAGCAATGGGATGAAAAAGATTGTTTTGACAGGGGGCGGTACTGCCGGCCATGTTACCCCGAATATTGCGCTGATCCCGGCGCTGCGTCAGGCCGGGTATGAGATCTCCTATATGGGCTCCTATGACGGCATTGAGAAAAAACTGATAGCGGATTTCGGCATTCCCTACACGGGGATCTCCACCGGCAAGTTCCGCCGGTATCTGGATGTAAAGAACCTGACGGATCCTTTCCGGGTGATAAAGGGCTATACCGAAGCCAAAAAGTATCTGAAAGAATACCGCCCCAATGTGGTATTTTCCAAAGGCGGCTTTGTCAGCGTACCGGTGGTACGCGCTGCGGCATCACTGAAAATTCCCTGTATTATCCATGAATCCGACATGACCCCGGGATTGGCCAATAAACTGTGCTTTCCTGTGGCACAGAAGATTTGCTGCAACTTTCCCGAGACCATGGGAATGCTGCCGGAAGGCAAAGCTGTGCTAACCGGTTCCCCGATCCGCAGCGAACTGACCCAAGGCAACAAGATCGCCGGGTTGGATATGTGTGGATTTTCCGCCAATAAACCGGTCATTATGGTGATCGGAGGCAGTCTGGGCGCCGCCAATGTAAACAAGGCTGTCCGAGAAGCCCTTCCCCGGCTTCTGGAGGACTTCCAGGTAGTACATCTCTGTGGCAAGGATAAGATTGATAATCTGCTGCTTACCACTCCCGGTTATAAACAGTTTGAATATATCAAGGCAGAGTTAAAGGATCTCTTTGCCATGGCAGATCTTGTGATCTCCCGGGCCGGGGCCAACGCCATATGCGAATTGCTGGCGCTGAAAAAGCCCAACATCCTGATACCCCTGCCCGCAGCCAGCAGCAGGGGAGACCAGCTGCTCAATGCCAGATCTTTTGAAAGCCAGGGCTTTTCTATCGTCATAAACGAGGATGATCTGACCACGGAGCTGCTGGTGGACAAGGTGCATGAGTTATTTTCCAACCGGCAATCCTATCGCAATGCCATGGGCAGAAGCGGTCAAATGGATTCCATCCGAACCATCCTGCGCCTGATTGAGGAAGCTGCGGCAGCCGAAGCTTAATGATAATGCCCTATGCCAGGATGTCTTTGCACCGTGTCATAGGGCTTATTCTTATCTTTCTCCGATATACAGGCATTCACCGGGCTGTATCGCAAGAATCTCCTGGCTGCTGTCCTTTTTCACCCAGACGGCAGTTGCCGTGGGATTCTTTATGGTCAGGCCATCTCCACTGTGTTCCAGGCTGCGAACGGCATTTATGTAGCCGCAGATCTCTCCGTTGGTGGCATACCAGATATCTTCTTTGTCTGCCATCAGCTCTGCAAATTCCTCGATCACATTCCAGTCCCCATTCCGGCCAAATTCATAGCTATGTCCCCATACATACATAAGAGGCAATTCGATATAGCCGGGAACATTCAGGAAGCTCTCACCCAGCTCCTTTAATCTTCCATTGTGATGGCAGGTAGGATGCCAAGCCCAAAAATCTGCGGGTGGAAAGAATCCGTTTGTGGAATTCACTGTCCGGGAATATTTGATCCCCAGATCTTTTATAATTTCTATAATCTTACCCGAATAACTCCCAAAAGCATAGGACATTCCCTGTACCATACCGCCGGTCAGCTTCTCCAGCGTCCGCCGGTCCTCCAAGATCTCATTCACCACCTGATTCCTGGTTAGCGTAGGAAGATTGCGATGCTGCACCCCGTGGACAGCTACCTCGTGGCCTGCGTACAGCTCTGCTACCTCATCAGCCGCAATAAAAATATCATGCTCTCTGTCTGAAGCCAGCACACCGGAATTCAGATGAAAGGTTCCTTTCATCCCGTACCGGTTGAAAATCTCCACCAGCCTTCTGTCATAGATCTGTCCATCGTCATAGCTGAAAGTCAGCGCTTTGCTTTTTCCCTGAGGATATACATATCTCATATTCTACTCCTTACTCCCGGCCCATATCCTAAGTCGGGCTTATCCTTCTGCATTAATACTTATCCGGCCTCTGCTCCTTATGGCTGCGTTTTGCTGCATACATCAGCTGATCCGCTCTCTGAAGCAGATGGTTCTGATCTGCTGTCTCAGGATCCTCCCAGCTGATACCAAAACTGATAGATACCCGATACGGCTTTCCCGCCTTGTTGTTCACTTCCTCCAGATACCTTTCCATATTCCGTACCCGCAGCGCCACCTCATCGTCTGTCATATCCGTCACCAGCACGGCTGCATATTCATCTCCGCCCATGCGGAAGCCCTTTGCATAGACTGTATCTTCATGATTCAAAAATACCCGTATCGCCTGTGCGCCAGTTCGAATTGCAAAGTCGCCCTCCATATGCCCGTTTTCATCATTAATGCCTTTCAGGTCATTAAGGTCAGCCATCAAAACCACCAGGCCCCTGCCCTCTCTGATGGCCTGCTGTATCTGCTGTTCGGTATAGATCATAAAACCCTTACGGTTGTACAATCCCGTCATCTCATCCGTCACCGCATTTTTCTCCATCTGCTGATAGGCCTCTGTCAGGCTTTTATTCAGCTTCTCCAGATTCAGATAGCGGCGCATGGATTCCAAAATATTGCAGAGATTCCGCAGCCAGTCCCAATAATAGTCGGGAATCTCATGATACTCCCCTTCGGAAATCATGACACTGTAGCCCATACACCGATCTATAAAATGGAGAGGCGTAAAATAAAAAGTACAGGGCTGCTCCCGCTCCTCCCAGATCGCAGGGAGCATCTCCTCCAGAGGGAATTCTCTGTCCAGCTTCACCGATTTATCTTCATGATATTTGTAAAAAATCAGCTTCATCCTTTCACTGTATCCCTCTTTGCGATACTTTTCATCCTCCCGGGCTGATCCCAGCCAGTCATCACACAGACAGATGGAATAGCCGCTGATCCCTTTTAAAAGGCAGAGATACCAGTCTATCTTCCAAAGGCTCTCCTCCAGACTTCTCATGGCAATGCCATCCTCCATCATAAAGTTACATTCATGATAGAAGCTGAAGCCCTCTTCGGCAATTTCGTCTTCCAGATCGCCCAACCGGTTTTCCTCCCAGCCCTTGTTGCAGGGACAGGTACTGCCTATCAACAGACGCTCTTTCTGCTCTGCCAGGGGGAAATCCGTCCCCTCCAACAGACTCGCCAGTCTGCGCACCGCATTCACACCCAGGCTCGCAGAATCCTTTATCACGGAAGTGAGGAAATAGGGCAGAACACATCCATCCTCCGCATCATAACCGGTGATCACCAGATCTTCCGGCACACGGATTCCCTTTTTACGGCATGCCGCATAAAGGCTGATGCCCATGGTATCTGATGCGCAGCAGATCGCCTGAGGAAGACCCTGGGGACAATGAAGCAGGCTCTCCAGCACTTCCTCGCCCTTATGATACCAGAAATCCCCGTAAAAAATGCGATTCTCCTTGACCGGCAAGTCATGCTCCTGCATAAAATCTATGTAGGACTGTAACCGAAGCTCCGCATGGGGATGCCCCTTTACCCCTGTCATGCAGGCAATATCTGTGATACCATGCCCGTAATACAGATGCTCCAGCACCGGGCGCAGCAGGCCGCTTTCCTCACTCATCACACTGGGAAATTCCTCCAGTTCATAATCCAATACCACTACCGGCCCCTTGCTTCGTTTCTGCAGAATCTCCGGAAGCTTGCGGCTTTCCTCAAACTCCATGATATGATCCGGCATCAGAATCATACCATCCAGCTTTTCAAACTGAATCATGTTATAGATATTCTGCTCCGCCTTCAGGTATCCGAGCCACATGCCCGCCTTCAGGAAGGTAGAAAATACTACCACATCATAATCATGGGCATACGCCTCCCTCTGGATCCCCCGCATGACATTTTGCTGATAGGTTTCATAGATATCCGAAGTGATCACTCCGATTGTCTTACGCTTTTTTGCCATTCTTCCTATACCTCATTACTGATCTGCACTGGAATAAGGTCATTATAACATGATTTCTTCGCAATCATGTTCCAGATAGCCATACGGCCGCTCCCTGCTTTGAATAAGGTCATTATAACATGATTGCTTCGCAATCATGTTACAGATGGCCATACGGCCGCTCCCTGCTTGGAATAAGGTCATTATACATTATTTTTCAGAATTTGTCTTCAATTTCGTAAAAAAGCGGGAAACAAATTTTGTTTCCCGCCCCTAACTCTTTATTTATCTTTTACCAATCTCGGTATCGCTCTGATTTACCACACTATGTTCCTTGATATAAGCCACAATCTCATCAAAATAGCAGAAAGCCAGGCTTACATAGCTGTCAGCGCAGCCATAGTAAATGGCAATCTTGCCGCTCTCGGGATCATGGATCGTCGCACAGGGGAAAGTTACATTGGGCACAAAGCCTCTCTCCTCATACCATTCCTCTGGAGTCAGCAGGAAGTTCTCACAACGGTACTTTACAATAGAAGGATTGTCCAAATCCAGAATCGCACCGCCGATACTGTATACAAACCCGTTGCAGGTACCGCTTACGCCATGATAGAACAGAAGCCAGCCCTCGGTGGTCTCAATCGGCGCAGCGCCGCCGCCGATCTTTACAGACTCCCACCATTCACTGCCGCGGCCCATCACATGTCTGTGCTTGCCCCAGTATACCAGGTCGGGGCTTTCGCTCAGGAATATGTCACCGAAAGGTGTATGACCGCTGTCGGAAGGACGGGACAGCATCACATAGTTGCCGTTTATCTTACGGGGGAACAGAACCGCATTCCTGTTAAAAGGAATGAAAGGATTCTCCAATCTGACAAAGGTCTTGAAATCCGTGGTCTTCGCCATACCGATGGAAGCGCCGTAGAAATCCTGACACCAGATGATATAGTAGGTATCCTCTACCTTAACCAGTCTGGGGTCATAGGCATAGATGGGCATGAAAGAGTTGCCCTCTTCATCTACAAAGGGAATCTTCTCCTTATCAATCTCCCAGTGAATCGCATCCTTGCTTCTGCCCAGATAAATATAAGGGATGCCATTGGTCTGCTCGCCGCGGAACACGCCGATGAACTCATCGCCATAAGGCATTACTGCACTGTTAAAAATACGAGCCACACCCTCCACAGGGTTACGGCCAATAATGGGATTCTCGGTATATCTCCAAATCGGAGCACCCTTGATCCCTTCGGGCTTCTCCTGCCAGGGAACATTTTTCACAGCAGGGGCAATCATTTTAATATCGCTCATAGGAACCTCACATTTATATTTGTTTTTTAGAAAAAGTGGAGCACCGCAGGGTGCTCCACTGAATTATCAGTTCAGACAGTTCTGTAAGAGCTTACTTAAAGAAGCTGTCCAGTGCATCCTGCACACTCTGCTTGTAGGTCTCCTGGAACTGTGCAGCAGTCATCTCGCCGTTTAAGAGCTGAGACCAATCCCACTCCAGACCCAGAGCATTCCACAGATCAAAAGCGCCTCTCTCACCCATGTACTCCATTACTGCGTAGTTTTCCTCGGTGATAGCGCAATCCTCCCACCAGGTCAGATCGTTGTCTCGCAGATCCACATCATCATGATACCAGTTCTGCCAATCATAGAATACATTGTAAACCAGCTCAGGATCCTCGACACCTACAGGAATCATCCATGCGTTACCGGAGGATACATTCTTGAACTTGTTGGTAGACTCGTCTCCGGAAGGTCCAATGGGCCAAGGACACCATACTACGTCAAACTCCAGCCCTGCGTCATTGTTTGCAGAGGAGATCCATGCTGCATCAATCCAGAATGCCACGCGGCCATCCAGATATGCGTTCTGGTTATAATCAAAATCATCAGCGTTCCAAGGGTTAGCCACACGGTCAACATTGTACATATTGTAAATGAAGTCCAGAACCTCGCCAACCTCAGGGCTGGACAGATTCTCGGTCTCGCTGCTTGCGATGGTGGTACCATTACTCATGGTCAGGTTATATACCAGGAAATCCCAACGGGAACCGTAACCATATACATCAATCACACCATCACCGTCTGTATCTCTGGTCAGAGCCAGCAGATACTCTCTCCACTTCTCCCAGGTCCACTCGCCTCTCTCGTACAGAGCGTTGGGATCCTCCAGACCTACTTCATCCAGCATCTGCTTATTGTATGCCAGCATGTAAGTATTAGCCAGCAGCATCTCTCCGCTGTTGGACTGGAACAGATAAACACCGTCATCCTTGCCAATATCTACCTGAGAGAACACAGTCTGGTCAGTAAACAGGCCATTATCTGCGGGAAGAACATCCTCCAGATTGGTAGCAAAGCCATTTAAAGCTGCAGGGATCAGGAAGCCCAGGTCACCCTCATAGATATCGCAGTCCGGCTGTCCTGCCAAAATAGAAGTATTGATGGATTCCTGGATACCGTCCCAGGTCAGGTTCACAAACTCGATCCTTACATTGTATTTTTCTTCTACTTCTTTTACTACATCGAAGTGCATCTGCGCCAGTTCCTCGTCAGATACGCTGGGATCATCATGGATATCGGTATGGGTGCTGTCATAATAATGATCATACCAGGTACCGATACGAATGGTTCTGGTCTCGCCTTCGTTGTAGACACCGGTGCTTTCGCTGCTCTCTGCCACGCTGCTGCCGGTGCTCTCGCTGCTCTCTACGGAAGCAGGAGTGTCATTGCCGGTGTTGCTGCTGGGGGTGCTGCCATCGCTGCCGCAGGCCGTCATACCTGCAACCATGGTTGCACACAGTCCCAGAGAAAGTAATTTCTTGGTTACATTCTTCATGTAATTTTTCCCTCCATTTTTTTTGAATTAAAATTACAGAACCCCGGGGGAAATCTTTTCCCCCGTATTGTTCTGACCTGCCTACCTTTAATTTGTCTGGCCAATCTTCAAACTGTAGATTTCAAAATCTGCGGAAGACTCACCCTGCAGGAATGTCATACTCTGCTCAAAGCCTTCGCCCCAGAAGGAAGCCAGCTGCTCATAAGTATACTGGATAGCAGCGCCATCATTATACACAGTACCGCTCACCTCATAGGTGGTCTCATCCACCGCTCTCTGCCAGCCGGTCTGTCCGTCGGATACCAGCCATATCGGTGCTTCAGAAGAATATTCAATGTTAATCACAGAACCGGGCGTCAGATTTGCTGCAACCAAAGCAATCTGGTCTTCCGACAGAGGATTCAGTCCGCCCTGGGACCAGCCTGCTCCGCTGCATGCAAAGCCTTCCAGCTCCACCATATTATGAGCCCGCTTTACAGTGTCGCTACTGATCTTTAAAGAGTAACTCTCATAATCCGCAGAAGATTCACACTGCAGGAAGGTCATACTCTGCTCAAAGCCTTCACCCCAGAAAGCTGCCAGCTGCTCATAGGTGTACTGAATCTTACCGTCTGACACCGCACCATTTACTTCAAAGGTGGTCTCATCCACTGCTCTCTGCCAGCCGGTCTGTCCATCGGATACCAGCCATACCGGTGCATCAGAGCTATACTCGATCTCAACTACAGAGCCGGTTACCAGATTCTCTGCAATCAGGGCTTTCTG
>CALWLO010000011.1 GCA_944381545.1 uncultured Acetatifactor sp.
GATTCCCGATATCGGAAAAGAGGATTCCTGTGAAGTTCGCTGCAGTGTGGAACAGCTTCAGGTAACCATGCTGGATGGGGAGGAGATGGATGTCAAGGCAGTTCTGGTATTTTCCACCATCGCATTCCGCAATATGCCTTTGGAGCTGATCGGCGATGTGCTGACAGCGCCTTTGGATACGCATAAGCTGGGCGCTCTGCCCGGTATGAGCATCTATGTGGTAAAGCCGGGAGATAATCTGTGGAATATCGGCAAGCGTTACTATCTGCCGGTGCAGCGGCTGCGGGAGCTGAATGAATTATCCGGCGACGAACTGACTCCGGGGCAGAAGCTTCTGGTGGTCAAGGGCGGGATCTAGTCCTGCCGCATAGGAATGGAGATAAAAAGACGGAAAGCCTGTCAGGGGCTTTCCGTCTTTTTGCAGTGTGCCAGGTGATATCCGTAATCAATACACAAAGCATAAAACAGAATGCGAAAGAACAACATATTTTTGATAATTGTTAAATAATAAATAATTCATTTGCAAGAATCATATTCATGTAGTAGTATAATACGTAAAAACGCCTTAATCTTAAGAAAACAAGAACAAAGAGGGAAAAAATATGTTGCATATTGCGATTTGTGATGACGATCAGGAAGATCTGGAAAAGTTAAGCATACTGATTTCAGAAATATTCAGTCAATACTTTATTCACTGTGATATTGTGCAGTTTCACTCCGGCGAAGAACTGCTGGCGTCCCCATTGGTATTTCCACTTATTTTTTTGGACATCAAAATGAAGGAAGAGGACGGAATTGACATAGGCAAGGCCATTTACCGGAAAGACAGGACAATAAAAATCATCTTCCAAACGAATTATAAAGAGTACTGCAGTGCCGCAATTAATAAATCCCATGCCTTTGGATTTTTGGAGAAGCCTGTGGACAGGGAGCTTCTGGAAGAGCAAATCAAAGAGTTTCTGATGGCGAAAGAGAATGAGCAGGAAATATGTATGAAATTCAGCCATGTATATCTGGACGATAAAAAGCAGGTATGGAAAGAATGTCTGAAGCTTCCGGTCAGAGATATTTTATATTTTGAGTATGTAAAACGGGACAGGTACATAAAGGTACATGCGCAGCAGGGGGACTTTATGTATTTGAACACAATAAGCGTTCTGGAAAAAAGAATGAATGCATTAGGCTTTGAACTGTGCAACAGGGGAATATTGGTAAATTTGGCCAGAATCAAAAAAATAAAAAGATACAATATTATTCTGTGTAATGATACAGTGCTCCCGCTGTCCCAGAGGAGGGCAATGCGTTTTAAGGAAAGGATGAATGAATTTGCAAGAAATGAATAGATGGATTGCCATGCTCTCCTCGGTCTTTACCTGTATTATTGTTGTCAGCGTCAGGTTTCAAGATGAACGGGATATCAAGCTTTTTCCTAACAAATATCTGCACATTCTGCTGCATATCGGATGTGTTATCGGGGTTATGCTTGTAAACATATGGCTGCCCCCGGTAATGATTCTGTGCATGAATGTTTTGACACTGGGGCTGATAAGCTGTGCATGCCTGTGCGGCAGTAATGCGCATAAGCAGCAGCTGAGGATGCTGGAGCAGCAGGGAGAGAGACAGAGTGAAAAATACGCAGAAGCAATGTCGATTCTGCATGATATCAACAAACACATTACCATAATAGAAAATCTATGTCAAAATGATCAGAAAAGCATGGCTTTAAGCTATACAAAGCAGATCAATGAATTGCTTCGCCCGTTGTCTCCGTATCACTATGTAAATAATCTGGTATTGGATTGTCTGCTGCAGGATGTGGCCAAGCTGGCTGAAAGGCATCACATTGCATTTCACGTGGATGTATCCACAGCGGATATTCATTTTATGAGACCTGTTGATATTACGACATTGTTTGGCAATTTGCTGGAGAATGCCATAAATGCATGCAGAAAATGCAAGCAGGATGCATACATAAGCTTTTCCATGCACGCTTACAACGAAATGATATCCATCAGAGTAGAGAACAGGACTGCCAGTCAAGTATCTGTTCGGAATGGCAGAATATCCAAGGCGCTGTGGGACATAGGATTGCTGAATATTCAGCGTTGTATTGAAACATATAAGGGAAGTATTTTCTATAGTAGTCAAAATGATGTGCTGATTTGTGATATTTTGTTAAACCGAGAGGAAGTATAAATGGAAAAGAAGAGAAGACGTTTCATACAGGATATGAAGCGTCTTTTTTTCGGTACGACATGCAGAAAGAAATATTTCAATACAGTGCGTACATTGCACCATGATTTGCTTACATTACTTGATAACTATTGCCAATAATAGACAATATTTGATAAAATAAACCAAATTGTTACAGCAGAATGATTGCAGAAAAAAGCAGGAAAGGGGCAGGAAAGTGATGAAAAAAAGATATCCCAAATACTTGTCCCTGGCAATGGGGATAATGCTTTCCCTTTTACTCTGTATGCATGTCCGGGCACAGGAATCCCCAAACGAAAACAAATCCGTTGTTTTTCTGCTGGATGTAAGCGGCAGTATGCAGTCCAATGATCCGGAGCGGCTGGCAGTGGACAGCATTGCCCAGTTGATCTATTCCCTGCCTACAAACTATAAGGTGGGATTGACTGTTTATAGTACGGAAGCAGCCGTTTTACAGAAAGAAGCAGATAACGGACACAGAAGCGATATTATGGATCTGGCCGGAAAAATAGAATATCAGGGGTACAGTAACGCAGGCGCAGGATTGCTTTCCGCAGTGGAGACCCTGACGGAAACGTCTGCCGGTGAAAAATATATTGTCATGCTTTCAGACGGAGAGATTCTTATGAAAGAGGATGCCCTGACTCAGGAGTCGGAGCAGCTCTGCCGGGATGCAATAGCGTATGCAGAGGAGCAGGGAATCATCATCCATGTCATTGGTCTCGGAGAAGATATGGAGGATGAGGCGAATCTGATTTATGATGCAGCTGCCCTGACAGGAGGAAGAAGCTGCCACGCTTCGCAGGCGTCAGGATTACAATCGGCAGTTGATTTGATTCTGGCGGAAATGGGCGTTAAGCAATCTACAGTGGCCATCGTGGATGCGGATGGCGGAACGGAAAGGGTAGTTGTGGAGCTGCCATACCTGCAGGCAGACAAAATAAGAGTTTTGTTGACCAGCAGCGCTCCTATCCATAATCTGAATACAGCGTTTCAGGCAGAAAACGCCAGACAGGTAAACGGCGCAGGTTATTCTCTGCTGGAGATAGAGCGTCCCTCCGACGGCCATCTGGAGATCAGCTTTGAGGGAACAGCAGGAAGTCAGGTAAGAATCAATGCCATCCCTGAATATTCTGTCCTTCCCAAGGTGGAGATTGTCTACGAGGACAGACTTTCCGGTGAGATGGACAATCCTTGTTATGAACGGACGGCAAAGCTTCTGTATACCTTTTGCAGTAAGGAAAAACAGAGCATTTCCCTGTGGGAGGGAGAATATTTTGATTCCAGCAAAATTATCCTCTGGATAAACGGCGAGGCAGAAGAACTGACCCTGTCAAAGGGAGCCCTGGAGATGCAGGAAAGCGTAACAGCCTCCGGTGCATATGAGGTCGCTTTTGATTATTCGGCATTTCCGGCCAATGTCATTGGGGAAGAAAGCATTACCGTCAAACTGGAGGAACCGCCTGTGATTGATGTGGAGGAGCCGGAGCAGGTAAAATTCCCGATTGGTATAGCCGCAGCAACGCTGCTTTTGCTGATAGCGGCGGCAGTGCTGATATTTTATCTGAGACGTCCCAAATCGGCTCCCGCACCTGTGGAGGAACGGCCCCAGCCCAGTAAATATCCATATGTGGGGAAAATGAATCTCTATATTACGAGGACGAGTTCCGGTTATGATATTGAGCCCTTATCCTATAATCTGTTCCGGCTTCCGGCAGGTAAGGTAATTTCTCTGCAGGAAATATTGGAGGAATGTGAAGTCAAAGAAAGTTTCCCGGGGGCAAAGCACATCTTCTTTAAGCCGGGAACAGGCAGAAGCGTGATTATGACCAATAACTCCGACTGCACGATTATGAAAAGCAGAGAGATTCTGATGAAAAATAAGAGCTATCAGTTGAACGTGGACGCCAAGGTGGATATATCCTTTGAAGATGAAGTCAGCGAGCTGACTCTTCAATACAAAGTTTTAAAACCCTCAGAAATGTGGCAGTAGCTGCCCCGGCAAGTTGAGGGATAAATAAAAATAAATAAAGGGAGTGGTAAAAAATGGAGACAATAAACCAGACCAACCGGACACTTCTTTTGGATGTCATCAACCCGGAAATGCCGGATTTACTTACTCTGGTAGGAGAAGTAAAAGGGATTGACAGCCTTGATGACGACAAAATGAAAGAGATCAATCAGTATCTGGAGTGCCGCAGCTATGAGGAGGTGGAGCGAAAATTCAAACCAGTCGTATGGTCATTCTTCGATGCCAATACGCAGTCGGTGAAGTATACGTTGGAAAAACCGGAAAGCCTGCCGGAATCCATGCTGACGCCGATTTATCTGAATGAGTTTGAGAATTTCCAGAAGATGATCCTGTCCGTCATGCAGTCAAGAAAAGCACAGGGGCTGCTGAATGTAGAATTTGAATTTGAGAAGATGCTGGAGATGATTTCCCCCCAAAAGGTAATGGAAGACATCAAGCAGGTGCGGAAAGAAATTCAGTTCAATTACAAAAAGTTCACGGAACTGGAGGATGGGGATCCGCAAAAGCTGGACATGGGTGACAAGCTGAATCTGCTGTTTGAGGAAGCAAGCAAGAATTACAACAATGTGATGGCTATGCTTCCCCTGGCTATTGAAGATGCGAAGCAAAGGCTTCTTTTGGGAACCGGCGATCAGCAGAAGAATCACTCTGCAGTGGTTCCCGGTTACCTGTCAATGGGCAATAATGGAGAACTGAAAGTGCTTGAGGCCCCCAAGGAGGAACAGACAGCACTGATGGCGCTGGACGATAATGTCAACACCGGTCTGATTGAGGTGATCAAAGAAGATTATCAGGCAGTGAATCAGAGTCCTAATGATTATGTGCAGGAACTGGTAGTGCGTACCTTCTGTCCGCTTGTTTCCACAAATCAAACAGAAATTGATGTGGAAAGAGAGGTGGCTAATTATAACAGTTATCTGGAGTTTTATAAAACCTCCAAGGATAATTTTATCAAGACGGTAAAACCGCTTCTGGAAAAGCTGCTGGGCATCAGGATGTTTTTTGATCAATACAAAACCAAGACCAAAGGTATGGCGCCGACACTGGTGATTGCAAATATTTCACCGGAAATGATGTCTAAAAGCTCTTATCTGCCCAGGCTGATTACCTACCTGAACACGGCCAACGGAAGAAATAATTTCCGGGATACGATCTGGTATGCCATTTATCCGAATGTATCCTGGAGCCAGAACGTGACGAACAAAATACAGAGAGAGCGTTTTAAGGGAAATGTGGCAAAGGCCGATGCAAATGTGTACAGCATGGAGTCCTTAAGCACACTGCTTGATGTATTTAAGGACTATCGTGTGGAGACCTTTTTCTCTTTTGAAAACAGGGAGGAAACCACATTCAATGCGCTGGCGGCGGAGGGAATTGAAAAAGCAATGGAAAAATGTGCTCCGCTGATCGGAAAGGCCTACAGTGAATTTGCCATTCCGGTATTGCCTAACTTTACCGTGATCCCCAAAAATAAGTCCGGCGTGATCCTGGACAGCAGGATGAGGATGTCAGATGAAAATACGGCGGAATTGTCCAAGGAAAAAGAAGATATTATGCGCCTTTGGATTGAGGGAGTCTATATCAACGGCGCCTATGTGGCAGCGGGCTTCAGGGCTGCATGTCAGTGTCCTGAATTTCTGAAGGATCATTTTGGGAAAGCCAGAATGAAGACGGATCAGGAACTGCCGGGAGTGCGGTTTGACATCGAGGCCGGCAATAATGCGCTTTTGGCATACACCACCATGCCCAAGGAGATCATGGGGTATACCAATAATATTAAATCGCAGATCAATCAAAAGAATTTCGGATGGATTTTCAGCTCCGATAACGCTTCCTTAAACGGGGAAAGCATAACCAATGTTACTGTATATAAAGCGAGAAATCTGCTTTATGATTCGGCCAATTCCTCCTTTGAGCCGGTGTATAAGACGCAGGCGACCACCTACATAGAGAGAGTCCTGAGATATGTTACGGGAGACTTTAAGGAGGATAACATCAAGGTATTTTTCTCGGATAATCCGGAAAGCCAGAAGAGCAAGTGGATCAAAAAGCAGGAATGCATCAATGCCATTGTCACAGAGGGCGATAATTTGAGCTGTGACATCCATAAAGCCGATGGAGTATGTGAACTGACCATATCCTTCAACGGAAGCCCCAGAAACCTGGAAGTTCAAATTAACCGTTTGGCTTCAAATAGTTAATAAATGAATCAAGAAACGGAGGTAGAAAAATGGGATTCAGATTAACGATTGACGGCTCAGGTCCGGTTAGCCTGAGCGAGAAGTGTGTTACCAATGTGGGGTTTCGCTCTGAGATTCCGGCGGATTCCAATGCAAGGGCCACGGATAACGGCGCAGCCTTAAAAATTTGGGGCAAGATGCTGTTTTCGTTGGGAGCAGAGGCCCAGGACGCAACGGTAAATCTGGCAAAATGGAGTATTGTACCCAGTGATTCGGCCGACTGCTACCGCAATGTGAAGGTAGAGGTAGTAGCAGCAGGACAGATTGTACGGCAGATTACGCTGCCAAACGCATTTGTCATGGAGTATACCGAGGAATTGGATGATGAAACCGGTGTGGGCTCCTTTTATCTGCATGTAAAGCAGAAAAAGGATCTGACGGACTTGACTGCCATTGAAGGCGGCTTTGAACAGTAAAGGAGGGGTGAATCATGTCATTAATCGTAAAAATTGACGGACAGCAGAGCTTTGAAGTCTCACAGGAATGTGTGAAAAAGGTGAAGTTTCAGACAGAAATCCCTCTGGACTCCAACGCAAGAACAAAGGATGTAGGGTGTGCTCTGGAAATCTCAGGGAAGATCCTGGTAGCAACCGACGGAGATCCCTTTGACAGCACAAGACAGCTGGCATTGTGGTCCATGGTACCGGCTGAAAACGCAGCTGCTTACCGGCAGGTAACGGTGGAAATTGTGGAAGCCGGTGTGGTGGAGAGAAAGTATACTTTCCCCAGAGCCTTTGTCATTGATTACAAGGAGGATTTCGGCAATAAGGACGGTATCGGTACCTTTTCCATTGTCATCAAGCAGAAAAAGGATAAACTGAATCTTGTGTCCATTGACGGCGGATACGTTGGCGCCTGAAGCTTGGTACCACAAAGGGGCGTGTCTTAAGCGGCGCGCCCTTTTATCACTTATTTTTACTCCAAAGCGCCCCGCAGAAAAATTTTATTGGAGTTTTTTGGAGTAAAGCTAAGGAAAGGCAGAGAAGTGATGGCAGGTGTAAATGATTATTACAGAGTCCTTGGAATAACCCCGGATGCTGCAGAAAAAGAAATCAAAGCGGCGTACAGGAGATTGGCGAAAAAGTATCATCCCGATACACATCCCGGCGATGCGGAATGTGAAACCAGATTCCGGGAGATCAATGAAGCCTACGGTATATTGGGGGATCCGGAAAAGAGAAAAAAGTATGATGAAGCAGCTGCCGGCGCCAAAGCCTCCGGGATGCCCCAAAGTGACCGAAAAGGCGGCAGGGAAAGAGACATCGGACAGGAGGTAAATTTTGAGGAGATTCACCGCAGCTTTGAAAGCTTTTTCGGATTCCGGCCTGATACGAAAGAGATAACCAATGAAGAGAAGCTCGGGCAGAAGAATAAGAATCCATTGGATACTTCGGAGCTGTTTGAGCGCTTCATGGGGATAAAGAGGTAATCTATATGAAAAGAGCAATAAAGTCGATAATCGCCATCCTTGCAATGATTATTGCCGTTATCCTGGCATTCGGGACAGAAGCTTCCGGGATATGGATATTGATAGCAGTGGTGTTTTCCCTGATCCATGTTGTGGCAGCTATGAGAAAAGAAAACAGCCGGAAGAATAAGCCTGCAGATACAGAAAGACGCAGAGTAGTACTGCCGCACACAGCATTAACGGAGCTTGTGCTGCTTGGAGAAGAGAATGACAGGCTGGCATCCTGGAATATTTACGGGAAGAACGGTCTTGTCATAGGGAGGGATGTGGGTGAAAACAACGTTTCCGTCAATCTGGAAAACAGCGCCTATGCCAGCATGATTGACGTGGAGCATGCCGTATTGAATTATTCCGGCGATAGCTGGTACATAGAAGAT
Organism: uncultured Acetatifactor sp.; assembly: GCA_944381545.1. Lineage (GTDB taxonomy): Bacteria > Bacillota > Clostridia > Lachnospirales > Lachnospiraceae > Acetatifactor. The sequence goes on from CALWLO010000011.1 coordinate 8,332, forward strand.
ATTTCGGAAAAAAACGGAGTAAGCATACAGAAGCAGGACGGCAGGAAATACAAACTGACCTATGGAAAGCCCTGTAAGCTGGAGAAAGGGGATATTATCTGCATCGCCCTGGCCAGACTGCAGATTTTGTAGAAAAACAGGAAAGATAGGAGGATGGTGAAGAAAATGGGAGAGTCAAACTTAATCAGATGTCAGAACGGACATCTATTCAGCAGAAAACGCTACGGAACCGTGTGTCCCTACTGCAATGTGGAAACGGAGACCAGGGAAAGAAAAGAAACCGGGACAACTGAGGTGGACGTGGAGGAGCAGTTATTCCGGGAAGAGGTGAAGCCGGTATGCGGGTGGCTGGTATGTATCTCCGGCCCGAGACAGGGCAAGGATTATAAGATCGTAAACGGAAAGAATTTTATCGGAAGAGCGGATGACATGGATATCCAGATTCTGGGTGACAATGAGATCACCAGAAGAAATCATGCGGTTGTTGTGTTTGATCCCAAAAAGAAGGAGACCGTGCTGCTTCCGGGGGATTCCAACGGACTGGTTTACCTGAACGAAAATGCAGTTTATACGCCCATGACGTTAAGCCCCTATGACAAGATTGAAATGGGACAGTCCGTATTTGCATTCCTGCCATTCTGCGGCAATCATTTTATGTGGGGAGATAAAAACAGTAATGGGTGAAGCGTATTATGTGATTGGCATATTAGCAGCGATAATCCTTCTGCTGGAAATTCTGAAATTATGCGTCCGCAGCAAAAATGTCAGCGGCCGGCCTGATGTGGGTACATGCATGACCATAGGGAGCAGGGAAGTGCAGGAAGACCGGCTGGACTGTATGAGTACCGATGCCGGAATGATGGCGGTGCTTGCGGACGGAGCGGGAAAGACCTATGGCGGCAGGATTGCAGCAAAGGCTGCGGTGGATACCTTTACGGATATATTCAGGGATTATAATGCTTTCAACAATCCCCAATATTATTTTCGGAAAGCTTTCCATTGTGCCAACAGGGAGATCCTGAAGGCAGTGGGAGATGAGAACCGGGGCTCAGCCAGTGCAGGCTGTGTGCTGATCCGCAGAGAGTATCTGTACTATGCGTTGGTAGGTAATGTGAAAATCGGCGTCTTCCGGGAGGGAACGCTGGTTCCTGTCTCTTGCGGCCACACGGTGGCAGTCATGGCAGAGCAGAAATTCCGGGAGGGGAAAATATCCCGTCAGGATACTCTTGCCCTGCTGGAAAATCAGAGACTTTACAATTATCTGGGCAGGGATGATTTCCGGGATATTGAGTTTTTTGATGCGCCGGTTCACTTGCTGAAAGGGGATATTGTGGTGCTGATGAGCGACGGCATCTATGAACTTCTGGGAACTAAGGAAATAGAGGAAGTGCTGAAAGAAAAAGGAAATTGCAGGCAGAAGGCTCTGCAGATCGTAGAAAAGGTGAACCGCAATACCAGTAAAAATAAGGATAATGCCAGTATCATTTTGGTGGGAATATAAATGGAATAAATCAGAAACAGGGCAGGAAACGGAGCGGAAATGAGGAAGCAGAACTCGGAGTTTTTGACGGCATTTGCGTCAGAAGCAAGCAAAGACATAAAGAATACGGATTACTTCGGCTTTGTAGAATTGGATGATTTTGCCTGCTATGTCATAGCGGACGGAATAGATGACCAGTTAGAAGCGTTAAGCGCAAAGCTTGCGGTGACCGCTGCCACATCCGCATTTCTGGAAGCACCCTCCATGAGCCGCCGTACCATAAAAAGATGTCTGAAAGCAGCCAACAGAGCGCTGCTGGAGGCCAAAAGCAAAACAAGTCTGAAAGCGTCGATTATTGTTGTGCTGACGAACTATGTAAAATTGCGGTATGGACAGGCGGGTAATATCCGGCTGCGTTTGTACCGCAATGGTTTTTTGTGTCATGGAACAACGGATCAGTCCCTTACCATGGACATGGTAAAGGAAGAAAAGGTCTCACAGGATAAGGTAGCTGCGCACATAGAAAGAAACAATCTGTACACTTATCTGGGACAGGAGAAGGATTTTCGTCCGGTTGTATCCAGGAAGCTGAAGCTGACGGATGCGGATGTGCTCGCTCTCTATACAAGGGGCGTCTGGGAGCATGTGGATGAAGGGGAAATCAGAGACGTTGTTGCAGAGGCGTCGAACGAACCCCAGGAAACGGTAAACAGTATAGAAGATATGCTGTTGTCCAGACAACCGGATAATCTGGACAAGTATACACTGACAGTCATTTTTTTTAACAAGCTCTTTACAGACCCGAATAAGAAACGAAGGCTGCGGCGGATTCTGCTGCTGATGATTCCCATTATCTTGGCAATCATTACCGTAGCAGTGCTGCTGATCGTCCGTCATAATAAAAGGCTGGAAAAGAGGGAACAGATGGAGCTTGGCTATACGGATACGATCGAATATATTCAGATAGACAATTATACAAAGGCAGAGGAAAAATGTGAGGCCGCAGCAGAATTGGCCAGTGAACTGAAAGATGTGCAGATGACTGCCGAGCTGGGGGATCTGCTGAAGCTGATCGAGGCGGTTCTGCGGGGGGAGCAGCTTCTGGAGGAGGAGAAATATACGGAGGCGCAGGAAGCTTTCCTGGAGGCATCGAAGCGTACAGAGTACGTGGACAGACTGGGAGCGGATTATATCCGTCAAAGGCTTGAACTGACGGCGGCATACTTATCCGTGTATGACCTGATCTATCTGGGGGATACCCTGTCCGCTAATCTGCAGTATGACAAAGCGGAGGAAAAATATCTGGAGGCCAAAGCGCAGGCGTCCAAAATCTACTTTAATGAAGGGCGCACCTCGGCAATGGATGCTTTGGAGAAACTGTATGAGACACAGAAAGAGCAGCTGCAGGAGGAGGATGAGGAGCGGAAAGAGAAGCTTCTTCAGGAAGAAGCAGGAGCGAATTTACTTGCCCAGGGAGATACGGCGTTTGCCCAGGGGGATTATGAGGGCGCAAAGGTGTACTATTCTTCTGCATTACAGAAATTTGTACAGCTGCAGGATGAGGCTTCACAGGAGGCAGTAAGCGGCAAGCTGGATATTACAGAGCGAAGGATAGCGGATAAGCAGGGACGGGAAGAGGAAGCGGCAGGATATATCAGGCAGGCCCAGGAGGCGTCAGATGCCGGAGATTATAACAGCGCCAGAAAATATTATCTGCTGGCCAAGGACGTTTATGCAGGCATAAAGGAAGAGGAGAAGCTGGCGGAAATCACCAGGCGGATGGAAATGCTGAGCATTCAGGAGGATGAGCAGCAGCCGGCTCAGGGGGAAATACAATAAGGAAAAGAGGTGACCGGGGTGGAGAAGATTCATCAGTTTGATATGGAGCAATATATCCGAAAGCGTATGATGGAAATTGGGCAATTAGAGGATCGGGCACTGTATAAGGAAATCGTGGGCAAAGTGCTTTTGGAGCTGTATCAATATAATCAGGACGCATACTGCGGACTGGAGGAGAGGATACTGAGTGAAACAACTCCCGGGCAGGGCAGCTATGCGGTGTATATGGCATTGACGGATGAGAAGCATTTTGACGCCACAGACACTTTCCTATACCCCATGTCAGAAGCAGATATGGAGAAAAAGGAGGTTTCCGCTAAAGCCGTGAATGAAGCGGTGAGGACCGGGGAGCCAATTTTCCTGTATACGGTTTTCCTGCAGGCAGGAGCCTCTGTCATTTACCGGCTGCTTCATGAAAACAGGGAATTTTCCGGTATAATCCGCACCGAAAAGCGGGAATACAGGGGAACATTCATTCTCCGCCGTAACGAAACCTATTGGGACATGGTAAAGAAGCTGTATTATGTCTTTGCCGCAAATCATCAGCCCTGGACAACGGTATGCGAGGCATATCCGGCAAAGATGCTGGATGTATATCTGCTCATGGCGGAAAACATACCGGAGAAGGACCGCATTGAAGAAATCAGGGTGGATTTTGAGGAATACACCGATATGGTGCACTGCGATATGATCCCGCTGTGGAATCTGAAAAAAATCCGGGAAAAGACCAGTACTTATCCGGAACCAAGTATCGATAAGATTAACTATGAGCATCGAATCTTTGCTCATAGATTAGATCCTGACTGTGAATATCTGGTTGCGGATACGGATGTGGAAATCACCAATATCAGAAGAGTAAACGGAGATCTGGTGATCTCCTGTGCGCTGGATGCGCCCTATGAATGGGAATTGTATCGGATCAGTAAGGAGGACAGAAACGGACATTATCCCTATCCGGTCTTGGGAAACCGGAATAAAGAAAGCTTTTCGGCCAATATCACGGAGCTGTACCGCAGGAGCATTAAGACAAAGGGAGAAATGGCTCGTCTGATGGAGGCCTTTGATTACGGCAGTTATGTGAATTTCAGGAGTGTGGAGGTGTGCGATGCACCGCCGGATCGGTGGGAATATGCCAATTACAATATGGACGGCTTTATTCAGGATGAGATTCGCATCGGCCATACGAGGCAGGTGCTGCTGCTCAGCTTTACGCCTGTGGATGGAGAGAATTATCTCAATGAAGATATCATGAGCTTCCTGGTGACGCAGGTACAGAAGCTTTTCCCGGAATATCTGTGTGTAGGCAGGCTTAAGGAGAATGTGGGTTAAAATGAATTTTTTATGGGATATTGCTTTAAAAGCGCAGGCACAGGGCGTTCCCGAGGAGGACTTGTTTTTCTGCCAAGCGAAAGAATACAGTCCTTTCTATGAGCAGGCGTTTTCCTGCCTGAACGAAAAGGAAGTACCGGAGGGAAGAATAGAACTAAATCTGCTTCTTCGCTTTGATCACATCTTTCAGGATATTCTCGCAGAGGAAGAAGGGAAGGCTTCAAGCTTTGGAGAATATCTGATAGATGCAGCCCTGCACATGCTGCTCTATACGGATCTGCGGCATGGACTGACCAAAAGGGATATCTATATCAGAAAGATCCGGCAGGAACTGGAGCAGGGAATTTTTTGGAAGGATGCCTCGGAGGTTTTTCGGGAGATACCGATGGAGAAAAGGAATCGTCTGGCAGCTCTGACGCTGACCCAGATGCAGACAGGCTCATCGCTGATGATCTTTAGGAAAAGCGTCAAGGTGATTTTCCCGGATGTCGTGATCTATCAGCTTAAAGATGACCGCAAAAAAATCCTGTTGTATCTGAGCGGCAGCAAAACGGAGTTCCGTGAAAAAGAGCTTCGTTTCATGCAAGATATGTTTCTGCCGGTCCGCTATGAACTGCGGGTATTCTGGAAATATCATTTTGGCATTATTGGTGTAGAGGATACCATGCAGATGGATAAAATAGCAATCTACTAGACAAAGATCTGAGTGCCCGCAAAAACGGGCGGATGGGAGTCAGGATGGATAGATATACATACACACTGAACCAGAAGAACAGACAGGAAAAAGCACTGCACTATTATACCAGGGAACAGCTGGAGCTGATGACTACCTATCAGCTTCGGGATATCTGCTGGAAGGAGCAGATCATCAACGGTATTCAGGCGCCGCTGGATCAGGAAGAGCTGATCCGTCAGATTCTCCGTTTCCGGGGAAGAAAAGAAAATCTATATATCCTTAGGCAGAAGGATGAGGGGATTCTGCGGCTGGAGGAGCTTCTGCACACGGCAGTGATCCATGCCAATCCCCAGACCATAAAGGGGTGTGCAAAGATCGTGACCTATGACGGCCTGGCGGTGGACTATTTTGACCGTTTTACCATCGGATACCGGCCTGAAATTGTCAATACCAATGCGCTGCTGGTAAGCGGGGGACAGATCTGCGCCATATTTCAGATCGAGCAGTTCTCGGCAAGGACGGATTGCCTGTACCTGACCAAGTCGGCGGATATCCGGTGCAGGGAGTCCTGCGTCAAAAGCTATCAGCTGTACTGCATGGATCGTCCGCAGTCAGAATGGCTTTACCGTCTGTATGAGTCGGATTATGACACGCTGCCGGAGCACCTGAATTTCTATATTGTGCCGGTTATGGATTTTCAGGTTCGGGAGCTTCTGACACTGAATATGCCTCTGGCGATTGATTTCGGCACCACCAATACCACAGCGGGCACCTATCTGGACTCCGGCTATATCGAGAGGCTGGAGGGCGACCCCGTAAAGGAGGTTCTGAAGGAAAATGAGGTGAACTATGTCACCTGGCTTAGGGAGGAAGAGGACGGAGGCGAGGAGGAGATTCCCATTCTCCCCTCGGTGGTGGGCATTACCAGAATCGAGGGAGGGCAGGCTTGCTATGTGTTTGGTCATGAGGCGTCCAGATTGTTTCAGATGAGCTATATTGATGAGGGCTTCTGTGTATTTTATGACATCAAGAGATGGATCAGCGACCCGGATAAGGAAGAGGAGCTGGTGGACAGAAACGGACACCGCTGTTTTGTAAAGCGCAAGGAAATCATAAAGGCTTTTCTGGAATATGTCATTGCCTGTGCTACCCAGCGGTTCAAATGCCGTTTCGACAGTCTGCATATATCGGCGCCGGTGAAGCAGAAAAAGCTCTTTGCAGACTTGTATCAGGAGATCCTTCCCGGGTATAGGATTGAAAAGGAAAATATGCTGGATGAAGGCGTGGCGGTGCTGTACAACTCCATCTCTGAGTTGATTAAGGCGGGAAATTATCAGAATCAGGAGCAGCTCAGGGCGCTCATCATTGACTGCGGAGGAGGAACCACGGATTTGTCCTCCTGCCGTTTTTCCATCCGGAACCAGAGAGTATCTTACCGGATTGACATTGCCACAGCCTATGAAAACGGGGATACGGACTTTGGGGGCAATAACCTTACCTATCGGATTATGGAACTGCTGAAAATCGCACTGGCAGGGCAGCTGGGAGAGGGGCAGGGGCCTCTGCCGGAGGAAATCGTCAGCGATATGGGAGACGATATCTTCCGCCGGGTGGACGGCGAGGGAGTCGCCGGCGTCTACCGGATGCTGGATGAAGAATATGACCGGGCAGAAGCAGTGATTCCTACCCGGTTTAAGGAATATGAACACAGGAGCAACTCGGAGTATTACGCAGTAAAAAATAATTTCTATTATTTATTTCAGCTGGCAGAGCAGATCAAGAAGACCTTTTACGGCAGAGAAGAAATCCTCCGGATTGCCGTGTCCGGCGTTCCGATCCGGGAGATTGCCACAAAATGTCTGGTGGCGGACCGGTTTAAGCTTTCGGTCAGAGAGGGAGACCGGCTTCAGATCCTAAAGGATATCCCTACAGTATACTTCAGCATCAATCTGCTGAACCGGCTGCTGCAGGCAGATATATACGGGATTGTCAAAAAATTTATAGAAAGCGCCTATGAGAGCGGAGACTTACAGGAGTATTCCATTATGAGGCTGACAGGGCAGTCCTGCAAAATAGATCTGTTCAGGGATGCGCTGAAGGAATTTATTCCCGGCAAAATCATTCAGTCCTCCAAGAGGGAGTGGAGAGGGGCTGGAGAGCATGAACTGAAGCTGATGTGCTTAGACGGAGCCATCAAATATATCAAGGATATGAAGTTCGGTTATGCAGATGTCCGCATTGTGAATGAACATGCTGTTTTCCCTTATATTATAACAGCGGTAACCCATACCGGTGAGGAAAAAGTACTGATCCAGAGTCTGGACAGACATAAAATCAGGGGATATATCTCTAGGAATATGGCGGATCTGACACTGCAGCTTTACCTAAAGGATACCGACCGGAATGTGAGATATAAATATAATTATTCTGTGAATTCAGAAGACTTTGTACCGGCAGAGGCAGGGGATATTCTGGAAAAATACCATGGAGAAATCCTTCAGGGAGATCTGGACACCATTATTAACCGGGAACTAAAATTTTTTGTTCTGGGAGATGAGGAGAGATGGGGATTTGTGGTGGTGCCGGTGCTCAGAAAAGAAGAACAGCTTATGCTGGGGCCGGATCACTTCTTCCTGTTTGAAACGGACAGCTGGCTGACCAATTTCTTTGACGGAACCAAATAAAGCGAGAGGAGGAGCATTATGCTGGTACAGGCGATTCCCTTATTTCAGGATGCCCATCTGCTGCGCAGAGGCATGCTGGAGGCATTAGCGGATTATACATTCCTGTTTCAGGAATATTTGTACAAGGGATATGCAGATGGGATCCTGGCGGGCTGTGAACTGACAACAACAAGTGATGCCATAATCCTGAACAAGGGCGTTTTATTATTTGATAAGAGGCCCTATCTGATCAAAGAACCGATGAAGGCCGCATATCATCCCACCAATAACCTGACAGTATTGAAGTTAAAATTTTCAGATGAAATGCGGGATCCCAATTATATATACCGGGAGCTGGAGCTTGCTTTCTCAGAACAGACACAGATACAGAAGGGAGAGCTGGAGCTGTGCCGTTTTACTCTCCAGGAGGGGGCGCAGCTTCGGTATCAATATCGGAATTTTGAGGACAGAAACACAATCTACGATACCCTAAACAGAGTGCATGTGCCCTACGCTTCTCCGGGGAGCAGTACCTTAGCGCCGGAGATTACGAAAAGCTTTGCAGCGGAGATGCTGGAGCTTTCCAACATATCGGATTATGATGCCCTGTTCTGTATGCAGATGCTGGGACAGAGTCAGCCTGTAGGGGCAGAAGCCCTGAAAGCCTATCTGCGGAGGAAGGGACAGAAGGAGCTTACGGGAACATCCAATATGGAAATCTATAGGGGACTGGCAGAGGTGCTGAAACAGGCTTTGGGAGAAAACCGGCCCGAGGAGAAAGAGCACAGAAAGAAATGGAGGGTTACAGTTGAGTGAGCATGGTGGAGACGGCAGAAGAGACATAGGCAGAGACAATGAGCTGAATGAAAACGGGTATGTACACCGTCTGATGCGGATACGCTGTTCGCACGGAAGCATTGACAATTATATTAATATTCCGACAGACCACGGCGTCCTGGCAGGAGAGGATCAGCAGCCCTTGTTAAATGCCAATGACCATATAGCCGGAGAGAACGTGATCCATTTCGGGAACTGCGACTCTGATGAGAATCCGGAACGGGTTTTCCGGAAAGGGCTGGTGGGGGGACTGCTGGGCGGAGGACTGCTCGGCGGTCTGGTGTCGGATCTTCTGGAAAAGACCGGCATCATGAGCTTTAAATGTACGCCCAAGACCGATGAGGTGTGGGAGGAGACAAATGACCGGAACATTCTGGACGGTGCGCCTGCGCTGCTGATGAAGAGCTGTCTGACCTGCCGCTATGGGGGAAATATTACCCTTGTGCCGTTGGATGAATATCCCGAGGAGGATGAAAGCGAGGAGCCGGAAGAACAATCCGCCGAAGAGGAAGAGCCGGATTATGTCAAAGAGGAAACGGATGCCGTTCTGGCAGCGGCCATGGAGAGGATTGCCGCTGCCGGAGAGACGGGGGAGCAGGCGGTTCAGGAATCGCAGATGTATATGGCGGCTGCCGCCTGCGCAGACACAGCAGCGGCGGCAGCAAGTATGTGCAATTCCATGGTGGGATCCGCTGTAACCTATGGTTTGACCTGGATGCAGGCGATACAGTGTCCGTCGCAGCAGGGCGCAGAAAACTATGCATCCAATCAATCCATACCTTTTGAGGGTTCGTTTCTTAACAGCAGCGGCATGATTATCGGTCAGGAGGCAATGAGTGCCTTCCGGATTAACAATTTCACGGTGGCTCAGGCAGGCTGCGGCGCTGTTGCGGCTTATAATGCCTGCAGACTGCTGCAGGGGGAAGCTGCGCCATCCTTTGCGGATATTGTTTATGCGATGGAGCCCTATGGGATATTAAATAACACTTACGGTATGATGCCCTGCGGGATTGCCAATTATTTTGTCCGGGAAGGTTACCATGTGGATTTTGAGGTGTCAGACATTGCCGGAAAGCTGGAAAATGCCGGAGCCGGTGTGCTCATGTATGCGGCATCGGGGCTGGTTGGCTATGTGACCTGCGGAAAAACGGATGAAAATAATTTTGCATTTTATAACTTGCCGGAAGGCATGGATCATAACATCCGGACATTTGAGGAATTGGAAACGGGGATCCTGGAAAAGGGAGCATTTGCCTTGCTGGGGATGGCGATTTCCCCAAAGGACAATACAGATTTGGAGGAACAAGATGAATTTTACCGATGAAGCCATATTGCTGGCACGAAGGCAGATGGAAAAGAATGAAAAGGAAAGACATTCCGAAAAGGTTATCAAAGCGGAACTGGAGCATTCCATCTATGATGAGGAGGTGACGATTTTTCATATTCCCGTGTGCTTTGAAGACAAGGCCCTGCTGGACGGAAGGATCACCATGCGTCTGCCGAAGGATTTCACCTCCAGGACAAAGGAGGAAATCGAGCGGGTATATTTTATGGGAAACCGTCCCCAGTATGTGTACAGCAATTCCTATCTGGACTTTGCCCTGGCACTGAACTGGACCACCCATGAGGTTCCGGGGGAACTTTTGTTTGAGGCCGCCAGGAATGTCCGCTATATGATGGAACGGATTGGCCCTAAAATGCGTTTCTTAGGGGAGGAAAAGCGGGAACGGAAAGAGGGAAATCTGGTGCTTTTCAAGCTGCTGGCAAACGCGATAGACGGGGTAAGCTATATGAATCTGTTCTGCACCTGTGTGGAGGGAAAGCTGCTGATGGGAAGTATTTCTTTTGATCAGACGCTGAGTAAAAGGCTGGCGCCGCTGACAGAGGAAATCGTGAAATCGCTTCGGATTACGGGGGAGGAATAAGTATGGAAACGATTACATATGAAAATATAGAGATAGTCGGGCTTCCTTTCCAAAAGATCAGGAAGCTTCAGATCCGGCACACGGTAAACGATCACGGCTACTGTCACATTGAGGGGGAGATGGCAGAAGAGCAGGCGCAGGACATGATCCAGAGAGTAGATGAAAGATTTGCCCTGAAGATCAGGACAAAGGCTGAGGGGCAGCCTACGGTGCTGTTTTACGGCAATATCAGTAAGATTTTCATGGAAAAGGGAAACAGCTATGCCACCCTGGTGGTGGATGGGATCACCTCCAGCGGGAAAATAGACCTGGAAAAGGCCAATAAGACCTTTCAGAATACCGCACAGACCTATGAGCAGCTGCTGAATCATCTGCTGAAAACAAGAGGAAGCGTTCAGGTGCTGGTCAGTGATAAGGCGGTGAGGAGCTTTATCATGCAATGTGATGAAACGGACTGGGAGTTCATCATCCGTATGGCCTCCCAGCTGGGAGCGCCGGCCTGCGTCAATATTTTATCGCTGAAGCCGCAGATCTATATCGGGATTCCGCCGGAGGGAAGAACCGTGAAGGTGGATACAGCTTCCTTTGGCGCTTCTAAGGATGTACTAGGGGGTGAGAGCGCTTCGCAGAGTGCGCATACCTATGCGTATGCTTTTCTGGGAGACAGCATTCAGCTCAACGGAAAAAGCTACCGCATCAAATCCATGCAGGCTGATCTGGTAGACGGACTGCTGGAATGCGTGTACGGTTTCAGCGTTCCTACCGGATTTTCCGTCCCCAGGGCCGCCAATACCAACGTCTCCGGCAGAATGCTCAGAGGGATTGTGAAGAAGGTGGAGGCCGATAAGGTGCAGGTATATTTTGCCTCGGTGGATAAGTCCTATGATGAGGGCGGAGACTGGTGGTTTCCCTATTCCACGGCCTATTCCTCCCAGGATGGCAGCGGATGGTACAGCATGCCTGCAGAGGGGGATGAGGTGAGAGTGTTCTTCCCCTCCGGTAATGAGGGGGAAGCCTTTGCTGCCGGAGCCGTAGCCAAGAATGTCAGAGCAAATGTCAAGGATAAGGCCTGGAGCGGCATTAACGGCAAGGAGATTCTGATGACGGCGGACGGGCTGGTGATTACCTGCAAGGATCAGAAGATCTACATAAAGCTGTCCGATGCGGATGGGATCTCCATTATCTCGGATCAGAACATCAATATTACCTCCGGCGCCAATGTCAATATCTCTGCCGGCGACACCATAAAGATACTGGCAGAGAATGAGGTGGTGATCGGTACGGCAGAGTCCCATATCAATCTCAGAAAAGAGGGCATCAGCGCCACAGGAAACAATATTGTGATGATATAAGGCGTAAAAGGGAGACGGCATGCAGGACCGACAAAAGATGAGTGTTAAGGAGAAGGATGATGGAGGAAGTGAATTTCAGGGAGGTTTTCAAAGAGACCTGTTATATTCCGGCTCTGCGCAGGATGGTGGAAGCTTCCGCTGCGGCGCTGAGCAGGGAGAGTAAGAAAGTCACGGAAGCTTTTCTGGCTCCCCTGGAAGGCTTTATCGGCATTGTTTTGGAGCATCAGGATAAAGGAAGCATACCACCTGTAAATTGGATTGCTGTTTCCTTTCTAAGAACGGCTATGTTTGGAGGGAAGCCGGTTTTGCTGGTGGAGGCATATGAAAATTTCCCGTTTCTGGAGCAGCCGGTGATGGGCTGCGAGCTGGATGCCGCATGGATGTTCCCCGGCTGGGAGGGCTTTCGCAAGAAGCTTCGGGAAAGCATCCGCCAGCAGTCTCTTGGACGCTATGTCCGTAATCCGGTGCTTAAGTCCTATGAAGCAGAGGCCGTGTCCATCGTCCTGCGGCAGCTGGCTATGCCGCTAAAGTTTATGATCAGAGGACTGGAAGACCGTGGAATAGGAAGCAGGCTGGCTGACAGAGAGCATTTTGTGATCTCTTATGGAGAGTATATGGATTGGCAGTTCCCTTTGATGGAGATAAAGGAAGAGGTGGATCTGTTTCTGTGTGATGAGAAAGAGGATCTTACTTTTCGCAGATTTCAGGGAATGCATTATGAAAACAAGCAATTTGGCCCTATGGTCCTGGACGATTGCGTTTTTCGGGACTGCACCTTTCGAAAAACGGATTTTGTGGGGACAAAGCTCAGGAATGTGCGTTTTATCAGCTGTGTTTTTGAAGACTGCAAGTTTGAAGGGGTGGAACTGATGGGAAGCTCCGTTTTGTCCAGCCGTCTGCGCAGAGTGTGTTTTCAGCGATGCAGCCTGATGGAGGGATTCTATCAGGAAGAGCAGAACTCTCTGTTCTATTGCCATACGGAATGCAAATGGAGTCTTTTGGAGGAAGTAAGCTGGCAAGAAACGGAGATTCCGGATGCAGTCTATGTGGATTGCCAGCTATTTGACGTGGGGGAGAAAAGAGAATGAGATATTTTATGGTAACACAGGATAAGGAGCTGTCCAATATCCTGGCGCCGGAAAAAATAGATACCTCCATTTATCGGGATGGTGTATCGAGAAAAGAGTTTGACCGGGCACAGAGCATGATCGTAACCTATTTTTCGAATTCTCAGGAACTGGAAAAGCCGGATATCCTGTATTCTCCTGCCTTTATGGTATCGGATCAATTCAAGAGACTTCTGCGGGCCTTTGATCCGAAGATGAAGCTAAAGGGCATACGCTGTTACCCTCATGAGGTGGAGGACCCGGAAGCTTTGCTTTACTGGTGGCCGTATCTTCCCAGGGTAAAATGTCTCAGTGAGCAGACAACGAAATATCCCACTGGACTCATTGAACATCCGGTAATCGTGGAGAGCAGGCTGCAGGGCAGGCCCATATTGATGGTGGACGGCACCATAGAGACCATTGTTCTGGTATCCCTGGAGCTGGCAGAGTGTATGTTAAGACGGGGACTTTGGGGAATGGACTATATCCCGGTGGACATGGAAAAAAAGAAAGGTTGAAAAGGATGAAAAAGATTATTTCCGCAGGCGGTGCGGTAACGCTGATTTCGGTATTCATTTTCTTTGCAGATCTCTATCTGCTGTGCGTATTTCCGTCCAGTCTGATTCTGGATCTGTTCTGGGAAAAGGCAGGAAAAGAGGAAATTGAAAATCTGGAATATCATTACGGCCAGCTGGCAGGTATTCCGGCTGGAGAGGGGGTTACCGTCCTGGAGAATATTGAGCAGTACGGGGAACTGGGAAGCAGGGAATATATAACCTTTGAAACGGATTCCATCATCCCTCTCAATGCCTATAAGCTGAAAAGCGATACGGACAGAACCAATAATACCTACAGAAGAGCGGGAAACCGGGTACATACCGGCAGACAGTGGGACACCTTTTCCGCCACGCGGCCGCTGACCAAGGCATATATCTATAACCGTTACTATCTTGTAAAGCTTCCCGACGGAAACCATGTGCTGACCTATCTGGAGGACGCCTATTACTGGAAATATAAGCTGACAGGAAAGGTGCAGCTCCCGCTGGGGTGCGTGACAGATATGCTGAGTCAGGAGAGGGATTTTTTAAGCTCCTATATCCAGCAATACGAACTGGATGGGGAAAGGGTGCTGGTCATGTTTTCCGAGGAGCGCTATGAACAGCATAAGACGCTGTATAAGGGTATACAGCTGGCAGTTTTTGTGATGATTCTGGCAATTTATATTGCCGTGGTAATGCTGGTCAGGAGTATATTACGCAGGATGGGGAGGTAACCGATAATGAGCAGTACGGAAGCACTGGAGCTTGGTAAAATTCTCGTGGATATCCCGGTTGAGTACAGAGCCATAAAGGAACTTTTGATCAGGGATCATGCCAACGAATACGGCAGCCTGTCTCTGACGCTGATTCTTGCAAAAACCGTGGAGGAGGATGTGATTCACCGGCTGGAGGGTCAGAACATCCGTATTCTTACGCCGGACGGCAAGGAAATCTTTGCCGGCATCTGCTCGGGCACGGGCCTGCTGAAGGAGAACCAGTATGCCGAGCTGCGGATCGAGGCAAAAAGCCATGCTTGGATTACCGACCGGACACCGAAGAGCCGGACTTTCCAGTCTGCGCAAAAGACCTTATTGCAGGTGGCACAGGCGGTAATGGGGGATTATCCGGTAGTCCTGCGGGTCAAACAGGACATGCCCATATCTCGGATGCTGTCCCAGCAGGAGGAGACGGACTGGCAATTTTTAAAGAGAATCGCCAATCAGTGCGGACTTCTGGTCTTTACCAATGTAAAATCCTCACAAATCGAAATCCATATCGGCACAATCCCTTTCTCCGCAAAAGCGCTTCAGCTTACCGGCGTCTATGAAAAAAAGGATATTGCCGCCTGCCTGAGCGTGAAGCTGAATACCAGAAAAGAGGCGTCGGTCTATGAGTTTCTGCAAACCGGGGGAAGCTGCGGAGATCTTACCGCAGGGAGCGGCGCTCTGGTGCGGGGAAAGAATGCGGACTGCATCATCACGGAGAGTGACATCCGGTCCGACAGGGGGGTGCTTTACAATCATGTTCTGCTGACCTACAGTGACGGCGCCGTACCCAGGATGGAGGAGGCCTATGCGGGGAGCTCTCCCTCCTATACCAGTGTGCTGATCGGCAAAGTGCTGCAGGTCTCGGGAACGGATATCCAGGTACAATTTGATGACGGAGCGGGAGGCGTGCGCTGGATCCCCTATACCAGTGCTCTGGGCAACGATATCTATGCCATGCCGGACGAAAACGATACGGTATTCTGCTATTATGACAACAGCGGAGAAATCGTGGCGCTGGGGAGCAAAACAGCGGATACCTCTTATCCCGACTTTGAAAAGCCGGAGGAACGAAGCCTTACCGCCTGCAACCGCATGATAAAATTCAAGGGCGACGGTATAGATCTGACGGGCAACAGGGCGGAATATGACGGAAAGGGCGGCAATCAGGTAAAGATCACTTTTTCCGATACGGAGGGAATCGATATTGCCGCATCCGGCGATATCCATATCGGAGGACAGAAAACAGTCCTGATACAGGCCAAGGAGCTGCCCGAGGGGGAAACTATGCCCACCGCCTGGTTCGATGAAAGCTTCTCGGAAAGCATGGAAAAATTCAAGGCCCAGCAGCAGGAGGGAAGCGATAAATATGTGGCGGACAAAGGCGCATTCAAGCCCTATGACCCGGTCACCGATCTGGTCTGTACGGTGGGAGGGAGCTTTGTGGACGGCTTTGTGGAGGAGTTAAAGTCCCCTCTGCATATCGTGGATTCCGTTGGTTCTCTTATCAACATGGTCAAGGGCGAGGACGAGGAGGAGATGCCCAAGGTACAGTTCGCTGCCGTGGAGGACAAGCGGGTCTCCGCCATTGCCCTGGAGAGTCTCTATCTGATCGTAGGAGACTCCGGCATTATCATTGGCAAGGACTACATCATGATCGATGCCCAGAGGTTCCAGCAGTCTGGTTTTGACCGCAAAACAGACTATCCGGAGGTAAGTGAGAGCCAGCGCACCGGCATGGATATCTTTATGGATTTTGCCAAGCTGGCAGTGGATATCGCCTGTCTGTTCTGCCCCGCCCTGTGGGGACTGAAGCTGGTCAGTGCAGGACTCTCTCTGTTAAAGGGGGATTATTACGGCGCAGCCATGAGTCTGATTCCGTTCTCCAGTGCTTTTAAAGCGGTGGATGGTGTGGTCGATGCTGTAAAGACAGCAAATCAGGTGACAAAGGCAATTACCGTGATTATCGCCGGGGCGGAAATTACGGCATCCGCACTTGATGCGGGGATGGCCATTGCCAGAATCTACCAGAACTTTAAGAAGAACGGATGGGATGCTCTGACAGATCTGGCGATGTGGGATGATATGCTGTGTGTCGGTCAGTCTAGCCAGTCGATCTGCGGCAGCGTCAAGGATATTGCGGAAGTGACCGAGAAGCCCAAGCCCAATAATACCCCGGAGGGAGATAGCAACAAGGAGAGCGATAATACGGAGACGCCGGAGCAGAGCCGGCAGCAGACGGAAGCGGATCCCGGAAAGCCGGAGAATGCCACAGACTGCGGAGATCCCATTGACGTGGTGACAGGAAGCCAGAAGGTATACCAGACGGAATTCGTTATCCGGGATCTCTCCGGTAGCTTTACCATCCGGCGCTACTATGAGTCCATCTATAAAAACAGCGGCAGCCTCCTGGGAGAACGCTGGTACTTAAGCGTGGGCAGTTATCTGACCGTGCGGGAGGACAGGGCGGTGATCCTCCTGCCCAACCGCCACCTGGAGCGCTTTGTCCGCAGACAGGACGGTACCTGGGAGAACCTGCGTGGCAGTGACGGCTCCGTAACCCTCCGGGAAAAGGACAGACAGTATCTGCTGCATTGCCGGAAGGAAGAGAAAACCTACCATTACGACTTTGACGGCAAGCTGGTGTCCATCGAGGACCGCAACGGCAATCAGATCCGTCTGAAATACATGGGCGCTGTTCTGGTGGAAATGGACTTCCCCAGCGGCCAGATGCTTTCTTTCGCCTATGAAGACGGCAAGCTCTCCAGTATGACGGACATCATCGGCAGACAGGTGCAGTACCGGTATGAGGGCGAACTGCTTACAGAAGTAACCTATCCCAACGGAGGAACCATCACCTATGCGTACACGCCGGAGGGCTACCTCTGCGGCATCACGGACCAGAACGGCAACCCCTATGTGCGCAATGAATATGCCAGAGACGGACGGGTAACCAGACAGTTCCTAAACGGAGATACCGAGTACGTCATCCTCTACGATGACAACAACAGGGTCAATACCTTCCTGAACATGACCAATAATGACCGACTGGAGTTTCACTACAACAACAGCCGTCTGGTGGTAAAAACCGTCTACTCCGACGGCAGCAGCGAGGAGACCCGCTATGACGAGCGGGAAAACAAGGCATGGGAGAAGGACAGAAGAGGCTATGAGCTGACCCGGCGCTTCAACACAGACAGCATGCTTCTGGAGGAAAGTCTGCCCAGCGGCCTGACCACCTGCTTTGCCTACGATGAAAACGGCAGACTGCGCCACAAATGGGATAACGGCGGTAAAAACCAGTGGTACACCTATGACAGACACGGCAATCCGGTGGAGATCCTGCAGGAGATTACCGAGGGCGTCATGCAGCGGGTTCGTTTTTCCTATGATGACAGAGGACGCATCACGGAAATCCTGGATGCCAACGGAAACGCCACCAGATACGCATATGAGGGCGCCAATCCCCAGCCCAGCGCCATTACCACGCCGGAGGAACACACCCTCCGCTATACATACGACAAAGCAGGCCGCTGCATGGAGATCACCGGAGAGCAGGGAACCACAGGCTATGCCTACAACCACATGGACTGTGTTACCATGGTGACCAATCCGTTAGGGGAAGTGACTAAGTACTACTATGACGCTCTCTGCAACCTGACCAAAGTGGTAAAGCCCAACCAGACCGGGGAAAACGGCAGTCATGCGGGCACGCAGTATGTTTATGACGCCCTGGATACCCTGATTATGACCATAGACCCTCTGGGAAATGTACGTGCCACCCCCAGGGACGTAGAGGGAAATATTCTGAAAGAGATCCACCCCAACGCCTACGATGCCCGGACCGGGGATGGGGAAGGAATCTGCTATGCATACGACGTATGCAACAACCGTACCAGAATTCGCTACCCGGACGGCGGCGTAGAGCGGATCTGTTATGATGCCATGGGCCATATCACCAGAAAGATTGCGCCCCTGGAGTATGATGAGACCAGAGATGACGGCCGGGGCTGGTCCTATACCTATGATGAAGTGGGCCGCCTGATCCAGATCACAGACCCGGAGGGAACCGTGCAGAAACGCTATGTCTATGATCTGCATGGAAATATCGTCAAGCTGATTACTGCGGAAAGCTATCTGCAGGGGGAAACGGATGAAGAACGCCCCGGAGAGCTGTATGGCTATAATGCCCTGGGCTGGCTTACGGAAGTCCGCAAGCCGGTAAAGACAGAGGAAGACGGAAGAGTGCTGTACCAGCTTACCCAGTACCGCTACGATCCGGCAGGAAACATGATCCGGGAAATCCGCTACCGGGACTACCAGACCCGGGAGAGCGCTGCCGGAGCCGTCCACACCATTTCCTACGAATACGACAAAGACAATCGCCGCATCCGGGTCAGCGACTGCACCGGAGCGGCCGTGGAATACCGCTATGACAGCGCCAACCGCAGAATCTACGAAAAGAGGAGAATCAACGATACCACAGATCAGATCTTTACCTATGCCTATGATGCGGCAGGCCGCCTGACCGAAGTCAGACAGAGCGCCGATGAGGAAGGCTGCGGCCGGAAGATGACTGCCACTGCATACGAATATGACCACAACGGTAACCTGACCAGAATCCGCCTGCCCTACGGCGCCGAAGTCAGAAGAGAGTATGACGCTGCTGACCGGATCACGGCAGAACACCACCTGGAGAAAGCCACCGGCATCCGCACCACTACATACTTTACCTATGATAAGGCGGACAACCTGACGGCCATCACAGATAACCGGGGGAACACCGTTCATATGGAGTACAACCTGCTGAATCAGGAAATTCGCAGGACAGAGAGAGACGGCGGCGTGACCGGGCGCAGTTATGACTTAAACGGCCGTCTCTCCCGCCTGATCCGCCCCAATGAATACCATAGGCTGGGCGATCAGGCTCACGGAGAACAGTATACCTACGATTCCCTGGGCAGACTTCTGGAAGTGACCCGTCCTGACGGCAGCTTTCAGGCCAGATATACCTATGCCCCCTCCGGTCGCCTGACTGCCGCCGCCGATGCCTGCGGAAACGGCATCCGCTACACCTACGACATTGGCGGCCGCCGCATCCAGGCAGCCACCCAGGGAGGATCCAGCCAACAATACGAATACGATGCATTCGGCAATATCACCGGTGTAATGGACGGCGAGGGAAACCGGACACAATACGTTCTGGACGAATGGGGCCGCATCGTGGAAATCAAACGTGCCGACGGAGCCAGCGAATTCTACCGCTACGACTATGC
>CALWLO010000012.1 GCA_944381545.1 uncultured Acetatifactor sp.
TTGCCGTTCAACGTACCGCGCTGGGTGACGGGATCCTTGCCTGTTGCATCAAAAACCGCCATAATCTCCCTGCGTCCTCCCACGGCGCCCACCGGAAGGCCTCCGCCGATGATCTTCCCGAAAGCCGCAATATCCGGCGTCACGCCGTAGCGCTTCTGCGCACCGCCCTCGGAGAGCCTCAGTGCCTGCACCTCATCGAAGATCAGAAGCACTTGGTATTTTTCGGTCAGCATACGCAGCCCTTCCAGATATTCCTTCTCTGCGGGGATTACGCCGCCCGCACCGAGAAAGGGCTCCACAATCACACCTGCGATATCCTCCCCATGCTGGCTCAGCACCTTCTCTGCCGCAGCCAGATCGTTGTAAGGAACAATATACATTTCCTCCGCCAGCTTACGGCTGACCCCCCGGATATCGGGCTTCGGAATCAGCATATTCTCCGGATGCTCATAATCCATAACCGGCGGCGACACATTATACTCCATCATATCCGTGGTGCCGTGATAACCGCCCAGCATCTTGACAATACCGTTTTTCCCGGTAAATACTTTTGCCGCCCTTGTAGCAAACAGAGTCGCCTCAGTCCCGGAGTTGCAGAAACGGACGCTGTCCACACAGGGAACCCTCTCACAGAGAAGCTCCGCAAGCTTTACCTGCTCCTCGATGCCTGCCGGGGCAGCCGTTCCTTTTCTGGCAGCCTCGCAGATCGCTTCCGTAATCTTTTCGTTGGCATGTCCGTGGATCAGGGAGGTATAGTTGTTCAGAAAATCATAGTAACGGTTTCCGTCCAGATCCGTCAGCACGCATCCCTTGCCGCTCTCTATGGTCAGAGGATAGGGCGGGTAATAGGAGACCGTACGGGTCTCCCCTCCGGCCAGATACTTTCCGGCCTTTTCAAACGCTCTGCCCGAAATGGGCGTACGGGCGATATATTCCTTCTTCAGCTTTTCGTAATATTGTTCCAGACTCATACCAATTTGCCTCCTGTCCTGCCTTTATTCCAGATTAAAATGCCGTTTTGCAATCTGTACGATTGCCTGGGCCGTCCCTTCCACGCCTAATGTCCCGCTGTCCAGCATGGCATGGATATGATTCATGTCATTGGGCAGGTATTTGGCATATTTCATATGATAGCTGTCCCTTGCCTTGTCCACCTCTTTGATCCGCTTCAGCGCCTCCTCGGGTTCCAGATCCAGGATATCCACACTATTCCTGATGCGGCTGCCATAGGAGGCATAGACAAAGAAATTCAGCACATTTTCATTGTTGCGCAGGACATAGTCCGCACAGCGTCCCACAATAATACAGGAGGACTTATCCGCCAGGTTCATAATAATCTTTTCCTGTTCGCTGAAGATACGATCCTTAAGCTCAGAGCTGCCGTTTCCCAAGGGGAACTGCATGCCGAAAAACTTTCCGCCATGGCTTTCCTCCTCCTGGCTGATCCTGGAAACGGGCATCCCCATTTTTCTGGCTGTCTCGTCCACAATATCCCTGTCATAATATTCGATGTTCAGCAGCTGTGCCACCCGCTGTGCGACCTGACGGCCCAGGCTGCCAAACTGCCGGTTTAAAACAATCGTATATTTCATCCCTATATTCCACCTTTCTGCAACTTACTCTGAAAAATACCTGATGGCTCTTTTACTGTGCAAGGTTCACGGTATGTCCCTCCTCAACCCCACAGAATACGGAAGGGCTCATATTCCACTTATCGAAAATGGCCTGCAGTCTTCCATCCTCCTTCATCTCATTCAGCACGACATTGAACTCCGCCACAAAATCCTTCTCCGAAGCCCTGAAGCCGAAGCCTGCCACGGCGTCCTCCAGCTGAGGAGTATAGGAATCCAGATACTTCAGATCCAGCTGGGAATCCTCTCCCATCGCAGGAGCAGCGGCAAAGCAATCGCACAAAACGCAGTCTGCCTGGCCGGAGCTTACCGCCTGAAAGGTAAGATCATTGGAGGTATAGTAGTCCAGGGAAGCGATCCTGCCTTCCTCCAGCATCTGCTCAGCAAGATCGGCGGCGACGGAGCCGGTGCAGACAGCCATCTTTTTATCCCGCAGATCCTCCTCCGAGGCGATATCGGAATCCGCACGGATCAGGATACAGTCGTTCTCATAATAGCTGACATCGCTGAAATACACGCCCTGATTCATCCTTGCCTCGGTAATGTACATCCCGTCACAGGTACAGTCCACATTATTATTGTTCAGCTCCAGGATGACGGACTCATAAGCAGTGGGCTTTACCGTGATATCCTCAATACCCAGTTCATTCAGAACCGTCACCAGGATATCATAGTCGATTCCCACCATTTCGCCCGACTCATCCTCATAAATATAGGGGGCAAACAGATCCGCTCCGATGATAAAACCGTTTTCCCGGTAGCCCGCAAGCGTCTCACTGACCCCTTCACCGGAAACGGGTTCTGCGGTCTCAGTGCCTGAGGCTGTGCTTTCCGTCTCGGCCGGGGATGAGCCGCAGGAACTGAGGGAAACTACCATAGCTGCCGTCAACATGATTCCTAAGATTCTCTTTTTCATAATGTCTCCTCCTTTTCAATAACTGCTTTTCCTATGTAAATATGACTTAAAGTGACCCGGGCTTAACGTTTGGTACGGTTCAGCTTTTTCTCCAGAAGCCTTACGATCTGGGAAAGGGGCAGGCTGATGACCAGATAGAGTAAGGCCAGCAGCGTATATGACTCTATGGTCTGGAATGTCCTCGCCGCATAATTCTTGGTGACCAGAAGCATCTCCGCCACAGATATGGACGCCAGAATGGAGGTATCCTTGATCATGGTGATCAGGTAATTGCCGAACACCGGGATGGAGTTACGGACCGCCGGCGGAATGACAAACCGCAGCATAACCTGGCTCTTTTTAAATCCCAGCGCCAGACCCGCTTCCATCTGCCCATGATCCACAGCCAGGATCGCCGAACGGATCACCTCCGACATATAGCAGGCATAATTTAATCCAAAACCGATAATACCGGCTGTCACTGCAGAAATGGAAAGGCTCAGTCCTATCAGCTTAAAAAGCGCAGGGAACACAAAATAGATATAAAAGCACTGCACCAGCAGCGGCGTGCCCCTGATAAATTCTACAAAGACCAGCAGGATGCCGTTTAAGAGCTTGTGGCTGCTGAGTCTGCCCAGGGCGATCAGAAAGCCCAGGAAAAAAGCCAGGAAAAAGGCCAGCGCCGTGATCTGCAGCACTACCAGCAGGGAACTCATCAGTCTTGGCATCAGGTTCATAAATGCATCTCCAAAATTCAGTGCCATAGCTTATTCCTCCTCTTCCTTCAGCACACGCGCCAGGAACTCCCTGGTTCTGGGGTTCTTCGGGCGGGTGAAAATCTCATCCGGCGTACCTTCCTCCGCCACATATCCGTCGGCCATAAAGATCACTCTGTCCGATACCTCTCTGGCAAACTGCATCTCATGGGTCACCACGATCATAGTCATACCGGAAGCCGCAATATTGCGCATTACCTCCAATACATCTCCTACCAGTTCCGGATCCAGTGCGCTTGTAGGCTCATCAAACAGCAGCACCTCCGGATGCATGGCCAATGCTCTTGCTATGGCCACCCGCTGCTGCTGGCCGCCGGAGAGCGTCTCCGGATAGGCCCCGGCAAAGGATTTTAACCCTACCTTATTTAAAAGCTCCAGCGCTTCTTCCTCCGCCGCTTTCTTCTCCGTCTTGTTCAGCGCCATAGGCGCTACAGTTATATTCTTCAGCACCGACTTATTCTGAAAAAGATTAAAGCGCTGGAAGACCATTCCCACCTTTCTGCGGTATTCATGGGCCGCAAATCTCGGCGCCGTAATATCCGTGCCCTGATACAGAATCTCGCCGCTGGTGACGGTTTCCAAGAGGTTCAGACACCTCAGGAAGGTACTTTTCCCGGAACCGGAGGGCCCGATAATACATACCACCTCTCCCTTGTGAATCTCCATATTGATGTCCCGCAGCACCTGCAGATCACCGAAATTTTTCTTTAAGTTTTTAATTGTAAATACCACCTGATTTTCCATAAGCACTCCTCATCCTTCCGTCTCTTCTGTATAAGGCCTCTCTCAGGAGAGCACTTCCAAAAGCGATTGCTCCAGAATTGAAACCAGTTCGTCTATCTCTTCTCTCGTTACGTCAAAGGAGGTTCCCAGCATAATTGCATCTCCCTGTACGCCCCGGTCCATATTCACGGAGGTCATGATAATCAATCCGTTTTTCATGCAGGCTCTGAAGATCTTCTCTGCGGTCTTTTCGGATCTGGGATAGCATTTTTTCGTCTCCTTGTCCCTGACAATCTCAATGGCCTGCATCAGTCCCATGCCCCGAACCTCCCCGATAAAGGAATACTTTTCCTGCAATTCCTCCAGCCTTTTCCGCAGATAGCCGCCCTGCTCATTGACGTTGTCCAGCAGCTTTTCTTCCTCGATGATCTCCAGTGTCTTTTTGACCACCGCCGAGGCAATGGGATTGCCGGCCCAGGTATGGCCCACGGGAAAGCCTCCCGCCCTTTCCACCGGCTCCGCCGCCTTTCCGGTACATGCCACACAGCCGATGGGGAAATATCCTCCGCCCATGGACTTTGCCAGCGCTACAATATCCGGCACTACTCCGTACTGCTCAATGGCCAGCATGGTTCCCGTTCTCCCCGAACCGCACATTACCTCGTCCAGAATCATGAGCACATTGTATTTGTCGCAGATCTCCCGGATCCTTTTATAATAGCCCTCAGGCGGAGTGACGCAGCCCATGGTGGTTCCGACCACCGTCTCACAGATGAAAGCGGCCACCGTATCCGGCCCTGCCGTCAGGATCACATTCTCCAGTTCATTGGCACATTCCAGACCGCAGGTCTCCGGGTTTTTCCCGGCCCAGCACCTATAGCAATAGGGCGGCATAATGTGCCCGTCCTCTCTGAGGATTGCGGCAAATTCCTTTCTTCTGCCGGGATTGCCGCCGTAGGCAAGCGCATCCGTCGTATATCCGTGATAAGACATCCAGCGTCCTATAATCTTATTTTTTTCCGGTTTGCCCTGATGATAGAAATGAAGCCTTGCCAGCTTTGTCGCACATTCGGTTGCCTCCGTGCCGCCGGATACCAGGAAAAACTTGTCCATGGCCGGGAAATTCTTTTTCAGTACATCCGTAGCTTCATTTACAATCTTCGAACTGACATGATGCCGGTGTACGAAGGAAATTTCCAGGGCCTGATCCCTCATCACCTCCGCCATTTCTTCCCTGCCGTAGCCAAGGCTGGTACTGATGGAGCCGGCACAGCCGTCAATATATCGTTTGCCATCCTCATCATAGAGATAGACCCCCTCCCCCTTAACGATTAAGGGATAATCAAAATCTGTCTCGAAATAGAGAATATTGGGATGATTCTTTGGCATATCTATTACCTCCTTTTCCGGATCAAAAAAGACGCCACCGCAATCTGCGTGTGACGTCTCTGTCCTTGTATGCACATTATAAAGCAATAGGAAAAGACAAGTAAATAATCCCGTTAAACAATCTTTCCGGTCTGTTTTTGTCTGTTACCGACAATTTTTCCGTAAATCAGATACTGCCGGCATGGAGGAAACGGTACAGGTAGAGGCCGGCCTGAATAGGAAAGAGCCGGCTCTTGGACAGCTCCTGCGGCAGCAGGGCGTTGATCTTTTTCAGACGGTATTTCATGGTATTCACATGGATAAACAGCTGATCCGCCGTCTCCTGCATATTCATATCACAGTCAATATAGGTCTGCAGGGTATGGAGCAGCTCTTCATGTCCCGCCAGATCGCCGATGGAGCTGCGTACAATCCGTTCCAGCTCAAAGGAATCCTCCAGATTCACGATACTGAAAATGCCGAGATCGGAATAGTAGAGCACCTTTTTCTCCGGGAAGAAATATCTGCCCCTGTCAAACACCCTGCGAACCTGTTCATAACACCTGGAAAGCTGTGAGGACTGTTCGGCCCAGTCGCTGACGCCGGTCTGATACAGGGCCGCATCCTTCTGCCCCTCGATTACGCTTATGAGCTCCTGCAGGATCTCCTCAAAGGTATATTCTCTCTCGATTCCCTTTGTATCGGGGATGAGCAGCACAAACTGGTTCATCCGGTTCAGGAAAAAAATCTTGCGGCGGATCCGGCTGCGGATGTCGGATATCTTAAGCTGGATCTCATCCGCCACCTCGTTGGCTATTTTCCCCTTTGTGCTTTTGTGGATCACCACCATGCGATAGGCAATCCCCCTTAAGTATCCGTAATATTCCAGTTCCGCTTCATAATTGATATGTCTGGAATCGGTGATGACATTTTCCAGCAGCAGGTGCTGCCTGTTGTTGGTCGCCATTTTCTCAAATATCAGATTCCCGATCCTGTAAGTGACATCCACAAATTTCACGGCCTCCGGAAGCGCAAGGATGGGAAAGTGCAGTTCGTCCGCCCGTGCAATCACTGCCTGGGGAACCTCCGAAATATAGGCGCCGATTCCCAGCACCATTCCTGCCGCCTGCTTCTGATACAGGGCCTCCACCATATGAAGCAACGCTTCCTCCACATTATTCGTCAGCGCAACGCCGGAGGTGAATATCAGCAGGTTCGCCGTAACCCAGTCTCCTACATTCTCGATCTCAATGACATGGCACCACTTGATGGTTTTGGACAGCCCCTCTTTTCCGGCTACCACCTCTGCCTCTTCCATTTCCCGCAGCGCCAGCAATTCCTGATAAGTGATAAACATATAAATCTCCGTTTCCTTACCCAATTTCTATCGCAGAAACTGGTATTATTTGTCTAAAAAAGTCAAAATTTATTAAAAAAATTATACTATATAGCTCTTTCTTTGTCGATTCATTTCTATTATAATAAAGAATTATAGACAACAGTGCATCAGCGATCCGGAAAGCGAAAGAATGGAAACAGGAAAGGATGTGTCTCAATCATTATGATTACGAAGGAACAGTTAATCGGAACCTGGGAGATCGAATCCTACACAATGATGGATCAGGACGGCGAGATCAGTTATCCGTTGGGAAAGGATTGTGCAGCTTTTCTGATCTACACGGCAGACGGGCATGTCTCGGCACAGATGTCCAGCATCGGCAGAGCCCCCTACCGCTCCGGGGATCTGCACAACGGAACGACAGAAGAAATGGCTGCTGCAGCCCATGGGTATATGGCTTATTGCGGCACCTATACATTAAAGCCGGAGAAGGCGGAAATCATTCATCACATTGAGATCAGCATGAATCCCTCCTGGGAACATCAGTCCCAGGTACGGCATGTGAATTTCGACGGAAAATTTCTGACCATTACGGCCGATGTAAACGGCGGCCATCTGGTGTGGAAAAAGATAACAGGCCCCTGAGTGAACGGGGACCTTTGTTTACGGAAGATTTACCTCCCATTTACACAGATATGGTGTTCTCCGCAGTATAAACAGTTTATAGTGAGGGAAAAGAGGAAGGATGATGTGCCGGAAAACAGGGCATGATAGAATCAGATAAGGAGGAAAGCCTGATATGCCTTCAACATATGCGCACTATCGAATGGGACAGGAGGTAAGGAGCCAGCTTGACGGCAGAGAAAAAGAGATCGTGGAGCTTTACCCGGAGCTGTTCCTGATCGGTCTGCACGGACCGGATATTTTGTTTTTTTACAAGCCTCTTATTCCCAATCGAGTCAACCTGATTGGTCATAGAATGCACAAAAGACCCGGAAAAGAATTTTTTGAGAGGGCTGCCGGAAAGATCAAAGAGCAGGAGGATTCCACGCCCTTTCTGGCGTATATCTATGGATTTATCTGTCATTTTGCGCTGGATGAAGCCTGCCACGGATATGTTGACGAAAAGATGAGGAAGAGCCGTATCAGTCATACGGAAATAGAAATGGAATTTGACAGCATGCTCATGCGCAGGGATGGGCTGGATCCTCTGCGTCATAAGCCCACAAAGCACATTATCCCCTCCGCAGAGAACGCAAAGGTGATTCATGTCTTTTTTCCGCAAGCGAGCATTGCCCAGGTGCAAAAGGCGCTCCGGGGAACCATCGCCTATAATAATCTGCTGGTCGCTCCCTCTAAGAGAAAAAGAATGCTGATTTACGCCGTCATGACCGTGACCGGATGTTATAGAAAGCTGCGGGGGCTCATTGCAAATTATCAGCCCAATCCCCGGTGTGAGGACAGCACCGAAAAGCTCTGGCTCCTGTATCAGGAAGCGGAGGAGCTTGCCCTTTCCCTGATCCGGGAATACAGCGGCTATCTGAAGGGGAAGCAGGAGCTAAGCTCCGTTTACCGCTATACCTTTGGATCACAGCTCATAGGGGCAAAGGAGGACGGGAATGGGGTTTAAATTAACAAAGGAAGAAAAAAACTGGATCTTATATGATGTGGGAAATTCGGCTTTTACGCTTTTGGTCACCACCATCATGCCCATCTATTTTAATTATCTGGCCGGTCATGCGGGGCTCTCCGATGTGGATTATCTGGCATATTGGGGATATGCCGCCTCCGCAGCCACTCTTCTTGTGGCTCTCTTAGGGCCGGTATGCGGAGCATTGGCGGATACAAGGGGCTTTAAAAAGCCGATTTTCTTTATCTCCCTCATCATAGGAGCTGCAGGCTGTATCAGTCTCGGACTGGCAAAAAACTGGCTGGTCTTTTTATTGCTGTTTATCCTTGCCAGAATCGGATATTCCGGCAGTCTGATTTTCTATGATTCCATGCTTTCGGATGTCACTACGACGGAGCGGATGGATCAGGTATCCTCCCAGGGATATGCCTGGGGGTATATCGGCAGCTGTATCCCTTTTATTCTCTCCCTTTTGCTGGTGCTGGGCGCAGATCCCATTGGGATCTCCATGGAGACAGCCATGACGGCAGCATTCGGGATTACCGCCCTGTGGTGGGTGTTATTTACCATTCCTTTGCTGAGAACCTACCGTCAGAAACACTTTATTGAAAAACAATCTCATAAGATAAGAGAAAGCTTTGCCCGACTCGGCAGAACCTTCCGGAATGTCAAAAAAGAAAAAAAGGTATTTTTATTCCTGCTGGCATTTTTCTTCTATATCGACGGCGTATACACCATCATCGATATGGCCACCGCCTACGGCTCCGCTCTGGGGCTGGACAGTACCGGACTGCTGCTGGCGCTTCTGACCACACAGATTGTGGCCTTTCCCTTTGCCGTCCTGTTCGGCAGGCTGGCCCGGCAATACCGCACCGATAAGCTGATTACGTTGTGTATTGGCGCTTACCTGGGCATAGCGTTATTCGCCATGTTCCTGACCTCGCAGATACAGTTCTGGATCCTGGCCGTCCTAGTAGGGATGTTCCAGGGCGGCATACAGGCGCTCTCCCGCTCTTATTTTGCCAGGATCATTCCTGCCTGTCAGTCCGGGGAGTATTTCGGTCTGCTGGATATCTGCGGCAAGGGGGCTTCCTTTATGGGAACCACCATTGTCAGCGCTGTCTCCCAGCTGACAGGCAATATGAATATCGGCGTTGCCATGATCGCCTTTCTGTTCCTGGCAGGTATCCTGCTGTTTCGCAAGGCGGCTAAAGCCTAGGACAGGCGCATCTTAAAATCCTCATAGCCAAAGCTGCGGATCATACGGCAGTCCCCGTCTTCGTCCTCCAGCACAATATCCGGCAGCTTCATGCCGTTAAAGGTATTATTCTTGACCATGGTATAGATGGCCATATCCTGGAATTCCAGCTGTTTTCCGTTCATCAGCGGTTCGTCAAAGGAATAATCCCCTATGATGTCCCCTGCCAGGCAGGTAGGCCCTGCCAAACGATAGGTATGGGCTTTCTCTCCCGGTTCCCCGGAAAAAGCAAGAGGCGGCCGGTAGGGCATCTCCAGCACATCCGGCATATGGCACGCCGCCGAAGCATCCAGGATGGCAATCTGCATGCCGTTTTCCATAGTCTCCAGCACTGTTGTCCGTAAAATCCCGGCGCCAAGCGCCACGGCTTCTCCCGGCTCCAGATAAACCGAGACTCCGTACTTCTCCTGTATGCGGCAGATACATTTCTTCAAAAGCTCTTTATCATAATCCGGTCTGGTAATATGATGTCCCCCGCCGAAATTCACCCATTTCCTCCCATGGAGCCAGGGACCGAACCGCTCTTCCACGGCCTTTAAGGTAGTCTCCAGTGCGTCTGCATTCTGCTCACACAGCGTGTGAAAATGGATGCCCTCCACTCCCTCCAGCAGCTGCTCTGTCAGCTGCTGTGCCGTAGTGCCCAGACGGGATGCAGGGGCGCAGGGGTCATATATGGCATGTCCCTTTTGGGTGGAGCATTCCGGGTTGACTCGAAGCCCCACGCTCTTACCCTGTTCCAAAACCCGGCTTTTATACCGCATCAGCTGGGACGGGGAGTTAAAAATGATATGATCGCAGAGACGGATGATTTCCTCCATCTCCTCCTCCCGGTAGGCCGGAGAGAAGATATGGTTTTCTTTTCCCATCTCTTCCTTTCCCAGCCTGGCCTCATAGAGTCCGCTTGCCGCCGTGCCTGCCAAATACTCCCCGATCAGTGGGTATAGGGAATACATGGAAAATGCCTTCTGCGCCAGGAGAATCTTACAGCCGGTGCTGTCGCTGATCTCCTTAAGCTGCTTCAGATTCTGCACAAGCTTTGCTTTCTCCACAATATAACATGGTGTTTTCAGCTCCTGTCGTTTCATTTTTGCTCCATCCCCCATGCATATCGCAAGCCCTGCTTGCGATATTGCTCAAATACAAACACCTATGATAACCGCTAGTCTACCAGAACCGGGTTATCGTCAATCTGCCAGGGAAGCCCCCAGCGGTTCAGCGCATCCAGGAAAGGATCAGGATCAAATTCTTCCACGGTATAGACGCCGGGCTTATTCCATTTTCCTGTCAGCAGCATCATGGCGCCGCACATGGCCGGCACGCCCGTGGTATAGCTGATGGCCTGGCTGCCCACCTCCCGATAGCACTCCTGATGGTCGCAGACATTATAAATATAGCTGGCTTTTTCCCTGCCGTCCTTTTTACCGGTAAAGATACAGCCGATATTCGTCTTGCCCTTCGTGCGGGGGCCAAGGCTGGCCGGATCGGGAAGCAGCGCCTTCAGAAACTTAATGGGGACGATCTGCTGTCCTTCAAAGGCTACAGGGGTGGTGGAAAGCATCCCCACATCCTCCAGGCAGCGCATATGATCCAGATAGCTCTGTCCAAAGGTCATAAAGAAACGGATACGCTTTACCTCCGGGAGATTCAGGGCCAGACTTTCTATCTCCTCATGATGGAGCAGATACATGTCCTTGCGTCCCACCTGGTCAAAATCATATTCCCGTTTGATGCTCATGGGGGGAACCTCCACCCAATGACCGTCCTCCCAGTAGCTGCCGGGAGCGGAGACCTCCCGCAGATTCACCTCCGGGTTAAAATTGGTAGCAAAGGCATAGCCATGGTCTCCGCCGTTGCAGTCCAAAATATCAATGGTATCAATCGTATCGAATATATGCTTTTTGGCATAGGCACAGTAAGCCTGTGTCACGCCGGGATCAAAGCCGCAGCCTAAAAGGGCAGTCAGCCCGGCCTCCTCAAACTGTCTGCGGTAAGCCCACTGCCAGCTGTAATCAAAGTAAGCGGAAAATCCTGCCTCCCGGCAACGCTTTTCATAGATGCTGCGCCACTTGGGATCGTCCGTATTCTCCGGTTCATAGTTGGCCGTATCCATGTAATTGACGCCGCAGGCAAGACAGGCATCCATAATGGTCAGATCCTGATAGGGCAGGGCAATATTCATCACCAGATCGGGCTGATATGCGCTGATCAGGCTGATGAGCTGCTGCACATCATCCGCATCCACCTGGGCGGTGGTAATCTTCGTACCGGTGGTTCCCTCCAGCTTTTCCTTTAATGCATTACATTTTGCAACGGTGCGGCTGGCAATACAGATCTCCTCAAATACCTCGCTGTTTTGGCAGCATTTGTGGATGGCCACACTGGCCACTCCTCCGCATCCGATAATCAATACTTTTCCCATTTCCCTTTCTCCTCCTTTTCGACTATGAAAGACTCTTGCCGGTGATACTGCATCAATATATAATCCTTCTTTCCCTGGTTTTACGCATCGCCAGAAGCATCTCCCGGATGATCTTGCAGGCCACGGCAGTGGAAACTCCGCTGCTGTCATAACCGGGACAAAGCTCGTTTACATCGCAGCCGATAATCTGCAGATTGGCGCATACCGCCGTTACCGCTTTCATCAATTCCAGGAAGCTGATTCCTCCCGGCTCCGGCGTCCCCGTTCCCGGAAAATAAGCAGGATCCAGTACATCCAGATCCACCGTAAAGTAAACAGGCTTTCCTTTCAGCTGCGCTATGGTCTCCTGCAGTCCTTCCAGGGTAAAAGGGTGCAGGGCAGTATGGCCCTGGGCCGCCCATTTAAATTCCTCCCGCTCTCCCGAACGGATGCCGAACTGATGGATCCGTCCGTCCCCTAAACGCTCCCAGCATCTGCGCAGCACGCAGGCATGGGACAGCTTTACGCCCAGATAATCCTCCCGCAGATCCGTGTGGGCGTCAAAATGAATGATATGAAGCTCCGGGTATTTCTGAATTGTAGCCCGGACGGCTCCCAGCGTCACCAGATGCTCCCCGCCGATTAGAAACGGGAGCTTTCCATCCTCAAGAATGGTGTGGGCGCACTCCTCTATGGCCTTCAGAACCAGCCCGGAGTCCCCGATCGCCAGCTCCAGGTCTCCGCTGTCAAACACAGCGCACTCCGTCAGGTCCCGGTCCTGATAGGGGCTATAGGTCTCCAATCCGTAGGACTCATTGCGGATGGCCTGTCCCGCAAAACGGGTTCCCGGGCGAAAGGATGTGGTCGAGTCAAAGGGCGCCCCGTAAAGCACGATTTCTGCGTCCTCATATTCTGCATCACAGCCGATAAAGCTTACAATATTCTTATTCAACATCTCTCAGCAAATCCTCCACATATACCGGCAGGGCGAACACTCCTGCGTGAAGTCTCGGTTCATAGTATCTGGTACTGATCTCCTTGAGTTTCCATGCTACTGCGTTCAGATCATTTAAAGGATGATATTTTTTTGAGGCAAAGCCAAACAGCCAGTGTCCGGAAGGATAGGACGGGATATGGGCCTGATATACCTTGCATATGGGAAAGGTCTCCAGGATTCTCTTATGCATTCTCTGGCACTGAAATGCCTCTTCCTCATAAAAGGGGCTTTCGTTCTGGTTGATCATGATCCCGTCATCATGCAGGGCATTAAAACAATTCCCGTAAAATTCCTTGGTAAAGAGCCCCTCGCCCGGCCCGAAGGGATTGGGGGAATCAATAATGATCAGGTCATAATCGTCGGTTTTGGAGCGGATAAACCGAAGGCCGTCCTCATTATAGATGGATACACGGCTGTCATTTAAGCTGCCGGCAATCTCCGGGAGGTATTTCCTGCACACCTCCACCAGAAGCTGATCCATCTCCACCACATCTATCTGCTCCACCGTATCGTATTTTATCAGCTCTCTGACTACGCCGCCGTCGCCTCCGCCGATGACAAGAGCCTTCCTTACATCAGGGTGAACGGCCATGGGCACATGGGTAATCATCTCATGATAGATGAATTCATCCTTTTCCGTCAGCATCAGATCGCCGTCCACCGCCAGAATTTTTCCCATATCCACCGATTCCATGACGTCGATCCGCTGAAATTCGCTGACCGCACTGAACAGCTGCCGGTCGATCCGAAAGGACAGCTTCACATTGTCCGTATGTTCATCAGAATACCAGATTTCCATTTTTCCCTCATTTCCGCCTCTCACAGACAGGGTCTGCGATACGGCACCAATCATTCCTCTTTCAGTACATTCAGCCGCTCGATCCACTCATCCTCCGGGCCGGTCATGGAGCAGCCTATTTCTTTGGCATACAAAATATAATCGATAATCCTGTCCGTAATCTCTTCCCCGGGCGCCAAAATGGGAATACCCGGCGGATAACACATCACAAACTCACTGCAGATCCTTCCTTTGGTCTCTTTTATGGGAAGGGATTCCTTTTCCGCATAAAAGGATTCCTGGGGAGTCATCACCACCGTGGGGGAGATATACTCCTGGGACAGCATGCCCGTTTTATCCTTCCGATACCGTCTCTTAATGTCAGCCAGGGCGCTTACCAGCCTTTCTACCTCCTGCCTGCGGTCTCCGATGGAAAGGTATGCCAGCATATTGCCCAAATCCCCAAATTCAATCTGGATATCATATTCATCCCGCAGAATATCGTACACCTCGATTCCCGCCAGGCCGATGTCCAGCGTATGTACGGACAGCTTGGTGGTATCAAAATCAAAGACGCTGCTGCCGTTTATCATCTCCCTGGAAAATGCGTAGTAACCCCCGATCTGATTGATTTCCTCTCTTGCATACTCGGCCAGCTCCACCACCTTTGCGAAGGACTCCTTTCCTCTCAGCGCCAGATTCCTTCTGGAGATATCCAGGCTTGACAGCAAAAGATAGGAACCGCTGGTAGTCTGGGTCAGATTGATAATCTGCCGTATATAACCGGGATTGACCTTTGGCCCGGTGAGCAGAAAAGAACTCTGGGTCAGGCTTCCGCCGGATTTGTGCATGCTGACCGACGCCATATCCGCCCCGGCCGCCATAGCGGAAACGGGCATGGACTCCCCAAAATAGAAATGTGTTCCGTGAGCTTCGTCTGCAAGCACCTTCATTCCGTACCGGTGGGCTTCCTCCACAATCGTGCGCAGATCGGAGCAGATCCCGTAGTACGTGGGATTATTGACAAAAACGGCCACTGCATCGGGGTTATCATGGATCGCTTTTTTGACCTGCTCTACCTTCATACCCAGGGAGATACCCAGGTGGTTATCCACGTCCGGATTGACATAAACCGGCTTCGCCCCGCACAGAACCAGCGCATTGATTGCACTCCTGTGTACATTTCTCGGCAAGATGATCTTATCGCCTTTTTTGCAGCAGGATAGGATCATGCTCTGAACCGAAGAGGTGGTGCCGCCCACCATCAAAAAAGCATGGGCTGCGCCAAAGGCCTCCGCTGCCAATTCCTCCGCCTCTTTGATCACAGACACCGGGTGGCAGAGATTATCCAGGGGTTTCATCGAGTTCACATCAATTCCCACACATTTGCTGCCAAGCAGTTCCACTAATTCCGGGTTGCCCCGCCCATGCTTATGCCCCGGAACATCAAAGGGAACAATCCTCATTCTCCGGAATTGCTCCAATGCTTCATATACGGGGGCGCGCTGCTGCGATAATTTCTCCATCGTCCTTTTCTCCATTCCGTAATCATCAAAGACCCCGCTGCAAGCAACGGGGTATCAAGCTTGCAGCGCTGCAGAGCAGCGGGATATTTGACCCTTGCGGCGTTCGCCGAATGGATGCACAAGTGCGTCCGCACGGCTCATTGCTCGCAGAAATAAAAAAACACAGGTATCTGGTATGCGGCACCATCTACTTGTGTCTGATTCTATCTCCCGCCAAGGCAGGCAGCTACTGTGTGGTTCAACAGGGAATTCCCTTGATCTTAAGCTGTATTTCCAGACAGATAATGGATTTAGAGTCTATATAGCAAATATTTTCACTTTTACTACTCTTATTGACCATTTCACAAGTTTTTGTGCCGAATGCACACCGGTTATAAAGTAACCAACTTATAAAATTTGAGCTTCTAACTCAATCAATAATGCAGCTCATCGCTGCCAAAAAATATTTGCATGGATCACTTTTCTGATTATCTGCTTTCCATACATCTCTTATCTTATCATCTGTCCGGCTATTTTGCAAGAAGAAAAAATATTTATTCTGAACTTAGCCCCTCCGCAATGCGTTTTGCGGAGGGAGTGGCCGCCAGCCCCTCCTGCCCCGTCTCTCTCAGACAGGCGGGAATCAGCTTTCCGATACGCTGCATGGAATCGATCACCTCATCCGGATCAATGGCGCTTCGGACGCCTGCCATAGTGAGATGGGCTGCCAGGACAGCGTTGACTGCACCGGAAGCATTCCTCTTGATACAGGGAACTTCTACCAGTCCGGCCACCGGATCACAGGTCAGTCCCAGCATATTTTTTAAGGCCAGGGCTGCAGCATTGGCAATCTCCTCTTCCGATCCGCCCTCCAGATAGGCAACGGCGCCTGCTGCCATGGCGCTGGCGGATCCGATCTCCGCCTGGCAGCCGCCCCCTGCGCCGGAGATGCTGGCGCTGGTTGCCAGCACCTCTCCGATACCGGCAGCCACAAAAAGGGCTTCCACCATTCGGGCTTCCTTCGCCCCTCTTTGTTTTTCATAGGTCAGGAGCACTGCCGGGATTACTCCGCAGGAGCCCGCAGTCGGAGCCGCCACAATACGTCTCATGCAGGCGTTGGACTCTCCCATCTTGACAGCCTTTTCTACAGCTTCCGCCAGAAATGTCCCCAGCAGAGTATCCTTACTTTTCCTCAGCTGCTCCAGCCTTAAGCCGTCTCCCCCGGCTATGGCGCTGGCAGAACGGAGACTGGCGTCATAAGACGCATCCGCCTCCTTCATTGCCTGATACATACGGCGCATAGTCTCAAAGGATGCCTCCCGAGATACATTTCTTTCCTTGCAGTCCTCCTGCAGAATGACCTCCCAGAAAAGGCATTCTCTCTTTTGAGACTCTGATATAATTTCCCTTAACGATGCAAAACTCATAAATACTCCTCCCGGCATCACCGCAGAATGTCATTCTGCACAATATCATTTTGCAGGCTATAGTATGTGACCTTGTTTACTCCTTCCAGATGTGAGAGCCAGGAAACGGACTCCCGGGGAATCTCCTGGTCACATTCGATCACCATGACCGCTTCTCCTCCCCGGCTTGCCCGGTACAGCTGCATGGATGCAATATTTACAGACTTGTGGGACAACATACTGGTTACCTCCGCCACATGCCCCGGCTGATCCAGATTGTGAACAATCAAGGTGGGATGTTCTCCGGAAAAATTCGCTGACAATCCGTCTATCTTGGCAATATTAATCAGCGATCCTCCCAGTGATTCCCCTACCACCTCCAGCTGTCTTCCACTTGTTCCGGTCAGATTCAGCTGCACGGAATTCGGATGCGCTTCTTTCAGCTTTGCCTCCCCGAACAGGACTTTCATATTCTGTTCTTCTGCCAG
The DNA here is from genome assembly GCA_944381545.1 of uncultured Acetatifactor sp. Taxonomy (GTDB): domain Bacteria; phylum Bacillota; class Clostridia; order Lachnospirales; family Lachnospiraceae; genus Acetatifactor. Next base: position 17,193 of record CALWLO010000012.1, read on the forward strand.
CCTCAGGCTGTACGGTATCCGGTCATCATCCGGCTCCATGCCCAGAAGACCTGCCACAATCGCCAGCTGTGTACCATGTCCCTTTCCTGTGGCAAGAAAGGAGCCGTATAACAGAATCTGCGCTTCAGCAACCGGTTCTGCCAGCAGCTTTCTGGCGACATAGCCTATTTTGACCGCACCGGCGGTATGCGAGCTTGAAGGCCCGACCATGATGGGCCCGATGATATCAAAAATATTCATATTCATCTCCATGCATATCGCAAGCCTTGCTTGCGATACAGCTTAAATAGAAATCAAAAAAACGCCATAGCACATTATCTGCGTATGACGTCTTTGTCCCTGTGTATTTTAGATTGCTCTGACATTATATCATATGACCGGGGTTTTGTCGAATTATTTTTCATCCAGGGCTTCCGGCTCATTTCAGCGCCGCTCCGTCCCGGAAAGCGTCGCCTACCCGCCGCCCCATCACATGGTAGCCATTGCGGGCCGGTTCAAAGGAGATAGGTTGGAACCTGGCAAAGTCAATGCTGCCGTCTTCGCCCAGAACACGATCATCCACACTGACGTTTACAATCTGGCCGATAACATTGCCATCCTCGTTCATTTTGAGAAATCTGCACTCCAGTGCCACCGGCAGCTCGTCAATAAGGGGGGCATCAACAAATTCACTTTTTGTGGTATGGAAACCGGACTTTTCCATCTTTCGGGGTTCGTTATTGGCGGAGACTATTCCCACATAATCCGAAGGTATTACATGGGCAGCATCAGCAAAGCTCACCGTGAAGGCTCCCTTCGCCTGGATGTTCTTGGTGGTCTTGTGGCCTGCGCTCAGACACAGTACCACTTTATCCGCATCATACAATCCGCCCCAGGCGGCATTCATCGCATCCGGGCTGCCGTCTTCATCGTAGGTTCCGATAATCAGCACCGGCAGCGGATAAAACCAGGATTTGCTTCCGAAATTTCTGCGCATTACAATCATTCCTCCTTTATTTCTGTCCATCAACATCGGGGACCATTTCTGCATAAGCCTTCAGCAGCTCCGGGGTGCTGGTGTAGTAGCAGATGTCCTTGTCCATAGCGCTAATTTGAGACATTTCCTCATCCGTCAATGAAAAATCAAACAGATCGAAGTTATCCTTGATATGAGCAGGATTCTTGGAGCCGGGAATGACGATGTTTCCGGCCTGAATATGCCAGCGAAGGATAATCTGAGCATTGGATTTTCCATATTTTTCACCCAGCTGCGTGAACAGAGGTTCCTCCAGCAGGGCCTTGTCCCCGTGACCCAGAGGATACCAAGCCTGGATAACCATGCCCTCTTTGGCCAGGAACTTCTTCAGTCCCCTCTCCTGGTAATAGGGATGTACCTCCGTTTGGAGAACTGCCGGTTTTACTTCGCACATATCCAGGATCTCCTGCATCTGGACTTCGTTAAAATTGGACAGGCCGATGGCCTTCACCTTGCCTTCTTTATAGGCTTTTTCCATCTGCCTGTACCCGGCAGTGTAGTTCCCTGCGGGCTGGTGAATCAGCAGCAGATCAATGTATTCGGTATCCAGACGCTCAAGCGTTTTGTCCACGGCATCGGGCTGCTCATAGAAGCTGGGCCACAGCTTAGTCTCCAGGAAGATCTCTTCTCGTTTCAAGAGGCAAGCCTCTTATCTCTGCTATTGGGACAGCCATTCCCGCACATCCTCTTCACTGACGCTGGAGCGGAACCTCATGCCTTCCTGCCAGTCGCCGGTGCCGGCCAGTTCCGCCAGCAGTTCACCGCTTCTGCCAAGACCGGAACTGGAGGAGGTACAGAAAGGAATCACAGTTTTTCCGGTAAAATCATTGGCTTCCACAAAGGCCTCCACAGGCCAGGCAGCGATGCCCCACCAAATTGGGTATCCAATAAAGACGGTATCATAGCTGTCCCAGTTATCCACCGTATCGGCTACCAGCTCCACCTCCCGCAGGCTTTCGTCGGCATATTCCTGAGACACCCGGCTGTTGTCATTTGTCCAGTTCAAATCCTCGCCGGTATAGGGCTCTACAGGCACCAGCTCGAACAGATCGCCGCCGGTAAGGTCTGCAATGTAATTGGCGGCCTCCCCGGTGTTACCAGTAGCGGAAAAGTACACCACCAGGGTATTGCCGGCTTCAGCCCCGGTTTCTTCTGCGCTTTCCGGCTGAGAGGATGGAGTTTCACTGGCTTCCGGCTCTTCTCCGGAAGTCTGGGAACCGGCAGTTTCCGGAGCGGAAGCTTCCGGGACAGAGGTCTCCGGGACAGAGGTCTCCGGGACAGAGGTTTCGGGGGCAGAAGTCTCGGGGGCAGAAGTCTCCGACAGAGAAGCTTCCGGGACGCCGGAAACATCGGGGGCAGGAGTCCCGCTGCCGCAGGCGGCGAGACTCAGTACCAACACCATACTGAAAAACAATGTGATTAATTTTTTCATGATAACTGCTCCTTTCAGGATTATGGATTTATTTTACTCATAGCACTCCTGGAAAATTTCCAGGATCTCTTCATGGGTCATGGGTTTGTAGCTGCCCTGGGAAATGCCGCAGGAATCTGCAATCTCTTTCAGTTCTTCCCGCTTGGCTCCCAGCTCTTTGAGGGTAGTGGGAAGACCCGCCTCTTTTATAAACGCAGCCAGAGCATCAATCCCGGCCATCGCAAGTTCTTCATCCGTCTTGCCGTCACGGACAATTCCCCAGACATTCTCCGCAAATTTTACAAATTTAGACAGACCCGATTTGTAAATGTGCCGGTAATAAACCGGGTGGAGCACCCCCAGGCCACAGCCATGATTGCAGTTGGTGTAAGCGCCCAGCTGGTGCTCCATGTTATGACACTCAAAGTCGCACCTCTTGCCCATCTTAATGATGCGGTTTTCCGCCATGGTGGAATTCCACATCAGATTGGAACGGGCGGTATAATCCTCGGGATTCTTGATTGCAGCCCGCAGATTGCGGATAACGCTCTTCATCAAAGCCTCCATAATATCGTCGGATACATTATCCTCATTGGGCTCACTGAAATAGGTTTCCATAATATGGGAGAGAATATCAAACCCGCCGGAAACCATCTGCTTAACAGGAACACTGTAGGTATAGGTGGGATCCATCAAGGCAAAGTGCGGATTCAGCTGGGGATAGTCCCGGCCGGTCTTGATCTTCTTTTCCTCGTTGGTGATGACTGCGCCGCCGTTGCACTCACTGCCGGTTCCCGCCACGGTGACAATAACGCCAAGGGGCAGAGGCTCAAAGTCGATAACGCCGGGACGTGCCCAATAATCATTCCAGATGTCGCCGTCATAACGGGCTGCCAGGGACACGGCCTTACAGCAATCCATGGCGCTGCCGCCGCCCACGGCCAGGATCATATCCACCTGTTTATCCTGTGCCAGTTTAGCGCCCTCCTGTACTTTAGCATATGTGGGGTTGGGCATAATGCCGGAAAACTCCACAATCGTTTTTCCCGCTGCCTTCAGGATGCCGGTCACCTCGTCATACACACCGTTGCGCTTGATGGAGCCGCCTCCATAGGCCAGCAGAACTGTGTGAGCATTTTTCGTCAGGCAGGACAGATATTCTTTGACACAGCCTTTCCCAAAATAAACTTTGGTAGCATTTTGAAAAATGAAATTATTCATGAGAATCAATCCTTCCTTTCTGTTGTCTCCTTATCATCAATTACAGTATAAAAAAACCGAGGCTTTCTAAGAAGTCTCGATTTGTTAATCAGTTTGTACTTCCAGGTTATAACTTCCCGTTACAGCTTATCTGCTTTTCCCATATCGGCCGCTACGTCTCTTCTGCTTCCTCTTTATCTTCCCGGGTTATGGCAAAGGCAATATTGATTGCATGGTCCGCCACTCTCTCCAGACCCGAGATAATATCCGAGAAAATCATTCCCGCCTCGGGCGTGCATTCACTGCGGGTTAAGCGCTCCACATGGGCGCACTGTAATTCTCTCTCCTTTTCGTCTACCTTGTCCTCCAGCGCCGCAATTTCCTGTAAATGATAATCGCTGCCTTTGACAAAGCTCTCGATGGCATACCGGATAATTTTGTCGACCATCTCCAACATATCGCCCAGCTCTCTCTCTGCATCCTCGCTGATACTGATTCCTTCCTCCTTCCGCAGCTTTGCGGCGTCGGCAATATTTTCGGCATGGTCGCCGATTCTTTCAATATCGTTTGCCACATGGAACAGTGCGCCGATGCTCTTTAGGTCTTCGATAGGAAGGGTACTCTGGTTGATTTTTACCAGATAATCCGTAATGGCGCGGTTCAGATAATTCACATTTTTCTCTGTCTCATAGACCTCTGCAATATCCTCTTCGTCTAATGTAATCAGGGCATTCATCGCACGGTTCAGATTCTCGTCTGCCAGATATGCCATCCGTTCCAGCTCCCTGATTACCTCCACAACGGCGGTAGCAGGATTAAATACCACCTTCTCGCCGATATATTTCAGCTGATAGCTGTCTCTGTAATTTATCTTGATATCCTCGCCGGGTACACACCATGCGGCAAGCTTCACAATCAGGTTCGTAAACGGGAACAGCAGGATTACCTGGGTCACCTTGATCAGGGTATGCGCATTCGCCACGAACCGGCCATTATCAGCGGATATGGACCGAATCATGGACACAATCGGATAACTTGCAAACATCAGTACAATATATATCAGTACCGTACCGATGACATTGAACCAAAAATGTATCAATGCGGCCCGTTTTGCATCCTTCTTTCCGGAAAGGGAAGCCAGAAGCGCGGTTACACAGGAACCGATATTACAGCCCATGATAATGTACAAGGTAATTGGCAGCTCCAGAAGCTCCTGATTCGCCATCAAAAGCACAATACTTACCGTTACGGAAGAGCTCTGGATAATTGCTGTCAATAAAAATCCCGTGACGGTGGCAAGAAGCGGATTGGTCAGAGATGCCAGCGTATTCACCACCTGTGGATTATCCCGCACCCCTGCCATTGCATCGGACATGGTTTGAAGTCCCACAAAGAGCACGCCAAAGCCGATGACAACCTCCATCGCCTGTCTCACATTCTGCTTTCCGCAGAACATAGCGGTTAACACGCCGAACAGCAGGATAATCGGCGCAATCTCTGACAGCTTAAAGGAAATAAGCTGTGAGGTAACCGTTGTACCGATATTTGCACCCAGAATTACCCCTGCGGCCTGACTGAGGTTCATCAGTCCTGCGTTGACAAAGCTGACTACCATAGTGGTACATGCCGACGAAGACTGTACGATTCCGGTAAAAATAATTCCTACAACCATCCCCGCAAAACGGTTGGTCGTAAAAATTTCCAGAATGCGGCGCAGCCTGGCGCCTGCCACCTTCTCAATGGATTGGCTCATCAGCTCCATACCAAACAAAAAGAGTCCCAAACCGCCTGCTAACGAAATGAATGTACCAGCGTTCATATTTCTTCCTTTCACTTCTGTACTGAATCGCTTATCAAGCCTCTACTGATACCATTATTTACAAAAATGACGCTTTTTATTTGCATACCTCAAAGCCGGTTAAGCTGCACCAGAAAATCACTGGTAACCTTTGTCTGCACTTTATAGTCCACGCCCACATCCTTCAGAAATTTTCTCTGATAATCATGAAGCTCCTGCAGTCCCACATATAAAATCTCATCCGGATGAAATTTCTTGTTTTTCATCATCTCAGTCAGGGGCTTCGCTCCGTATCCCATCAGCGCACCCAACACCATGGCATGCGCATTCGGATAGCCATCCTCTACTGTGGACACATCCGGATGGGCGTCAATCCATACGATTCCCACATGCTCATACAGACCGTGCAGATAGTCAAAGGGCGCAAGAGAGACCATGCAGTTACCGCCTATGGTAATAATCCGGTCAGGCTTTTCCGGAAGGATATGCATCAGAAGGTTTGCTCCGATCTTTTCATAAAATAAAGGATGCTGCTGCCGCAGAATCAGTCATCACAAACACTTCATAGGCTACATACTGTGAACCATTGTAATATACAGCAACTGCACCGCTTTCATATGAAGAACTCATGTAATTGTCATAATGTTCGGCGGAATCATGCCATGCCTGATGAATATCACTTGCCGTATTTCTTGGCCCGGCATAATAGTTTTCACCTGTCCCAAGGCGTGCACCGGAATGCCCATCTGCTTCTATGCATCTCTGTGCCGCTACGTTATATGCATCTTCACTCCATGCCAGCGCCGGAATTCCTGCTGCTTCCCGTTCTGCGTTGACGAGTGCAAATATTTGTTCTGCAACATCTCTTAAATAGTATGGCTGGAACACATCTTCATCGGTCGGTGGGATTGACACACCTCCCGCTATATCGCCGGACTCAGCATTGCCCGGCTGCTGCTCCATTGACGCTTGGCCGGCTGCATCGGACGTTATTTTCTCAGATACGATATACTTATTACTGACATATGCGTCGCCGCCGTTATACCGGATTCTGTACCAGCCGGTCTCGCTGCACTGTCCTGTCACCGTAACTTCCTGGTTGGGAGAAAGTCCCCCGATACGTTTGCCCTCTGTGGAAGGTAAATCTCTGACATTGACAGCGGACTTTGCATACATGGCTGCCGATAGATCCGTAAAGGTGTATACAGGAGCGGGGGTCTCTGTCCCGGCAGAGGTTTCTGTGGATTCCATCGTTATAGCAGGCTCTTCTGCCGGTTCCTGAGCAGGCTCGGGTGTTTCTGCAGCGAGCCCTGATGCAGATACTGCTTCCGCAGCATTTGATTCCTCTGTGTCCGCTTCAATCGTTGTTGAGGCTTCTATGCTTTCGACAATAACAGATACATCAGCTCCGCATCCTGTCAAGAACAAAGACAGGAAAAAAGCCCCTGCGATGATCTGCGTAATCTTTTTTCTCATCATGTCATATCTCCCATAACTTAAAGAATAGTCTTTTTTGAGCAGCTCGGGGCTCTTAGCCATCATGATCCCCCTGCAATGACCTCCCTATGGTCTGATTTCCCTGTCAGACACTTGCACTCAGGGAACAGGGCTTTCCTGTGTTAAAGGGCAGATTTGATCTTCGTACCGATATGCTTTTCCAGCCTCCACCGGGGAGCATCGCCGTCATCACCCCAGTATTCTTCTACGGATGCAATCTTTCCGTCTACGACACGAATAAAGGAAGCCGCATGGAAGGATTGGGTTTTGTCTTTGCTGAAAACATGGGTGGCAGTGATGATGTGGGTATCGGTGACGATGACCTGCTCTACTTCCCCATCCCACTCGCCGGGATATTCGCAGTTCGCCCGGATAAATTCTTCGACTGTGAAATGTTCGTTGGTGTTGTGCCAATTCACCCATGCGTCTGGGTGGAAATATTCTCTTATCTCATCTGCTCTCTGAGAAAGAACGGCAGACCAAAATTTTTCTATTTTCATATCCAAACCGTTTTGCTTCCGAATCCTTTCCACAAAATATGCTTTTATCATACTACATCTTGACATAATTTGAAAGAACTAAATACCAATAAATACGGCAAAACCATAGGAAACACATATCTCATGAGAACCGTATAATGAGATTTTGCAAAAGCTCGACTACTTGACACATTTATACTTTTTGAATAAGATAAATTTTGGTCAATATTGCGCTGCTTTTGAAAGGAGAAACGAATGTATACACTTTTACTTGTGCTCATCTATATTGCCTTTATCAGCCTTGGGCTTCCCGATTCTCTTCTTGGCTCCGGGTGGCCGGTTATGCACGATGACTTACATGTTCCCATCTCCTTTATGGGCATCGTTTCTATGGTTATATCGGGCGGAACCGTCGTTTCCAGTCTTCTGTCAGATAAACTGACAAACAAATTCGGTACACAAACAGTGACTGTGGCCAGTGTATTTCTTACGGCGGTTGCATTGCTTGGTTTTTCCTTTTCCAATCAATTCTGGATGCTCATTGTATTTGCGATCCCTTACGGTCTTGGCGCCGGAGCGATCGACGCCGCATTGAATAACTATGTGGCTCTCCACTACACCTCCAAACACATGAGCTGGCTGCATTGCTTTTGGGGCGTAGGGACGATTTTCAGCCCCTTCGTCATGAGCTATGCGTTAACATACTCTGCTTGGAATAATGGATACCGCCTAATCGGTCTCATTCAGTTAGGAATTGGCCTGCTTCTTCTTTTTACTCTCCCTGTTTGGAAGATTAACAGGCCAAAGGCGGAAAACGGTGCCAAGGCCAAGGGGCTGACCGGCATACTGAAGGTCAAAGGCGTCCCCAGCATTTTAATTGGGTTTTTTGCCTATTGTGCTGCAGAGGCAACTGCGATGAACTGGGCGAGCACCTATCTGGTGGAAGTGAAAGACATGACGGCAGAGAGGGCTGCGCAGTTTGCTTCCTTGTTTTATATCGGGCTGACCATTGGCAGGTTTCTCGGCGGATTTATTATGAATAAGCTTGGCGACAGGAGGATGATTCTTCTCGGCACCTGCATTTTGTTCTGTGGAATTATTGCCTTGCTGATACCGGTGGAAGATTCAGCCGTTTCCCTTACCGGATTGATTCTTATCGGATTAGGATGTGCGCCAATTTATCCTTGTATCATCCACTCTACGCCATATCATTTCGGTGCAGAAAATTCCGGGGTGATTATCGGGATCCAAATGGCAAGCGCCTATGTGGGCTCAACTTTTATGCCGCCGCTGCTCGGACTTCTGGGCAACGCTTTCAGCTTCGCAATACTTCCTGTATATCTTTGCGTTTTTATTGTTTTAATGATAGGCATGACAGAATACACATTTCGAATAACCGCCGGAAAAGAAGGCAGGATCGCCTAATGCAAAATTCTGCCGTACCCTTACCGTCTGCCTGATCAAGATTGGCAGTGAACAAACTGCCCCTTGCCAGGATTGCAAAAGAAAAAAAGATCAAAAAGCCTGTTCGTCAAGGTGCCAAAGCGGAATCCGTTGAAAAGGTTTCCGTTGAGCAGTTACTGGAACAGTGGGAATCCAGGAATGCCTTGGTGGCCTCCCAGGCCTTGGCGCGCTTTTCACGCAGTTCAAGAATAGTCATAGTCG
>CALWLO010000013.1 GCA_944381545.1 uncultured Acetatifactor sp.
CTGACGAAAATGCGGGAATAAAAGTGGACAATCCATCCGGAATGTGCTATTCTACATAGGAAAAGCATTTTACCGGAGGGCCGATATCCATATGAAAATCAAAGAGGGAATTGACATAACTGCCTTTCTGGACACCGTAAAAGAGTGCAAAGGCAGTGTATATTTTAAAACCATCGAGGGGGATCAGCTGAACCTGAAATCCCTGCTGTCCCAGTATATCCTAATCTCCATCATCGACAATGCAGAGCTGGCAGGCAATGGCGTTATCGATTGCTCGCAGAAAGAGGATTTTTCCTTATTGAAAGAGTTTGTTATACCTTGCCAATGACCTGATCCAGCTGCAGGCCTGCACAGAGTCCCGATTTAATTTCCTCCAGCTTCTCTGCAATTCGATTCTTTACCAAATCTGCCAGCTGCTGCTTCGTCAGGCTGCCATATTCCTCATACAGGATCGCCTTTAGGAAATGCACCTGCGTAATCACTTTTTCGAAAGTATTGCTGTTCATAGCCTTATAAGAGTCATAGATCACCACCGGCACCACAGGCCCCTTACTCCGCAAACTGCAGCTAAAGCAGCCGCTTTGAAACTCCTGAAGCTCATTATGGTTATCTCTATAGCCGCCTTCCGGAAAAATCAGGAAATTCCTTCCCCTCTGTACAGCTTCTGTTACTTTGCGGATACTGCGCACTTTATCCCGCAGATCTTTCAGATCAATATCCACCCCCTCCAGCAGTCCGCATACCTGTTTGCTCATCAGACGATTAGCCTGCTTCTTCTCCCAGAGCACGCCGCAGGGCTTTTGCAGAGCCAGCAGAATCCCCAGCGCATCATATTTGCCCTGATGATTCGAGAAGAAGATAGCGCCGCCATCCTCCGGGATATTCTCTTTGCCATAAACCCTGGTAGCGGTATTACTGCACCTGCGCATATGATCCATCATCCTGCATGCAAAATCAAACCGCTGCTGATCCGAGTACCGGTCCTTGTGCTTAATCATGTAATTGGCCTTGGGAACGGTAAGCAATGCATACCAACCATTAATCAATACAACCCATTTAAATCTTAAATTCAGCAATTTTATAACCTCGATTTTCGTAAATATGATGACATTTCTATTATCTTACTATGGGTCATCCTTTTTTTCCAGTCTTTTTTATCATTGTTTATATTGCTGCGGCTTTCTCACCCGGATAACAAAGTACCGCAGTGGTAAACCTTTTTGTCAGTCCCCACTGCGGCTCTCCTGCATTTTTCATTTATTTTTCGCTCCCGCCTCAAGGAAACTATTGAGGTTCTCCAGGCAGCGGTATAATATCTCCATCTCCTGATCATTCAGATCCTTCACAATAGCCTTTATCATACTTTTGTGAAAATCACGGTGATGATAAAAAGCCTTTTTTCCCATATCCGTCAGCGTGACATACACCACCCGCTTGTCCTCCGAGCTTCGCTCCCTGCGGATATAGCCTTTTTTCTCCAGCCCGTTCATATTGATGGTCAGGGTACTCACAGTAACGTGAAGCAGATGGGCAATCTCTGACATATTTCTGGGAGCCTCTATCCCAATCGCTTCTATAATATGCATGTCATTATTGGTGATATCCTTAAACTCTTCTGTGATGACTGCCTTGCTTTCCATATCCATCACATGGTTAAACAGATTCACCAGCAGTTCATTCAGGGAGCGTTTCCTATCCTGTGCCATCTCGTTACCGATGCCTTCCTTTATATATCCATATCGAGCTCAATATCGCTGCAAGTGCATTTTTCCGGCTCGTTGCCTGTGGAAACAAATTTGCAGAATTACTATAACGCAAACTCAGTATAGCAATTTTGCCAAAAAAGTCAAGATAATTAAGCTGCTTACCACTTCAGCACGCATGCCCCATAGGTCAGTCCCGCTCCAAAGCCTGACAGCACCAACGTCATTCCCTCTCTCAGCCGTCCCTCCCGATTCAGTTCATCCAGAAGCACCGGAATTGCAGCGGAAGACATATTGCCCACCCGGTCCAGATTCATGGGGAATCTGTCCAGGTCTACTGCAAGACGCTTGGAAATCCCTTCAATAATCCGTTTGTTGGCCTGATGAAGCACATACAGATCCACTTCCCCGGCAGTCAATCCTGCCTTTCCGAGTACCTCCTGTATGCAGGACGGCACCTGACGCACTGCAAAGGCAAACACTTCTCTGCCGTCCATCCGCACATAGGGAACCGTTGCCGGAACATCCACAAAGGGGTTATGAAGCTCTCTGCCGTCACACTGAAGCACCGCCCCCTTGTTTCCATCCGAATGCTGCGCAATGGCCAGAATGCCTCCCTGTTCGCAGCGCTCCACCAGCACGGCGCCGGCGCCGTCGCCAAACAGCACGCAGGTGCTTCTGTCCGTCCAATCAATAATCTTTGAGAGCACCTCACTGCCGGCGATCAACGCATTTTGATAGATTCCTGCCTCAATATAAGCGCAGGCCGTATTCAGTGCAAACAGAAATCCGGCGCAGGCAGCATTCAAATCAAAGGCCGCAGCCTGCGCTGCTCCCAGCTCGTTCTGCACCTGGCAGGCCGCACAGGGAATTCCCCTTTCCGGTGTACAGGTGGCTATCAACAGCAGTTCCACCTCTGAAGCATCTCTGCCCGCACTCTCCAGAGCATGCTGACAGGCCTGGGCTGCCAGGGAAACCACAGTTTCTCCTGTGGAAATATGTCTGGTGCCGATACCCGTCCTTTCTCTGATCCATTCATCGGAGGTGTCCACCAGCCGTGTCAGATCCTCATTCGTCATCGTCTTTTCCGGCAGGGCACTTCCGGTTCCAATTATTCTTATCGCCATAAGCTTTTTAACCTTTCTTTCTGGTTGCGCTGTCGCTAAAAACTGCGGAAACGCTGGTATCTCTGCGCAGCAATCTCTTCGCCTGTCATCCCCTGATAGCGTTTCAGAAAATCTCTCATCTGTTCCTTCATGTATCCGCCGATGGCCGCCACGGTGGTAGCGTCTGCTCCGCCAAATTCCGGTATGATCTTCTCAATCACCTTCAAAAGCTTCAGATCCTGGGCCGTAATATGCATTACCTCGCTGGCTTCCTTGGCCCTGGAAGCATCCTTCCATAGTATAGATGCAAAGCCCTCCGGAGACAGGATGGAATAAGTGGCATTCTCCAGCATCCATACCTCGTTCCCCACTGCGGTGGCCAATGCGCCGCCGCTGCCTCCTTCTCCGATAAAGATACAGAGCACAGGCACCTTCAGGGCGGCCATTTCCTTGAGATTTCTGGCAATGGCCTCACCCTGCCCCCTCTCTTCTGCTTCGATTCCGCAAAAGGCGCCGGAGGTATTGACAAAGCTGATAATGGGTCTGTGAAACTTCTCTGCCTGTTTCATCAGACGCAGCGCTTTCCGATACCCTTCGGGCATGGGCATACCGAAATTCCGTCTCTGGCACTCCTTTATGTCCTTCCCCTTGTGCTCTGCTATGACAGTCACCGGCTGGCCATCCAGAAACGCCAGACCGCCCACAATGGCGGGATCGTCTCTGAAGGCTCTGTCTCCGTGGGACTCCACAAAATAGTCAAAGATATGCTCCATGTAATCGCAGGCCTGAGGTCTCTCCACCTTGCGGACTGCCTTCACTTTTTCCCAGGCATCCTTGGGACGCACCTTGAAGGACTGCTCCTTGAGGATCTCATTGAGCACAAACTGCGAATCCTTCCCGGGAGTAAACGCTGCATAATGTGCTTCCTTACCCTGATGTGCTTTCAACAGAAAATAAATGGTCTTTTTCAGCACCTCGCGTTTCACAATACCATCAATAATGCCATGCTCCACTAAAAATTCTGCAGTCTGAAAGCCCTCCGGCAGCTCCTGACCGATGGTCTGTTTGATGACTCTTGGCCCTGCAAAACCAATCAGTGCCCCCGGCTCTGCCATGATCACGTCCCCCAGCATGGCAAAGCTGGCCGTAACACCGCCCGTTGTAGGATCTGTAAGGATGCTGCAGTATAAAAGTCCTGCTTCACCCAGCTTCTGGATGGCGGCAGAGGTCTTGGCCATCTGCATCAGGGAAATAATCCCTTCCTGCATCCTGGCACCGCCGGAGCAGCAAAACAGAAACACGGGGAGCCTTTTCTCGATTGCCCTCTCAATGGCAGCGGTAATCTTTTCTCCCACCACCTGACCCATACTGGACATGAGGAACCGGGAATCACAGATCCCCAGCACGATATCCTCCCCAAATACCTTACACTGACCCACGGTTACTGCCTCGTCCAAACCGGTTTTCTCCCTGGCCTGAGCCAGCTTCTCCTCGTAGCCCTCATAGCCCAGGGGATTATGTACGGGCATATCCGTAAACCATGGCTCAAAGGTGTGAGGATCGGCCACCATACGGATACGGTTAGGTGTCTTTACCCGGAAATATCCCTCACACTCGTAACAGATGTACTTTCTCTTTACTACCCTCGCCCTGTCCACCATTTTACCGCATTTGGGACAGCGGATCAGATATACTTCCCCGGCAGGTTCCGCTTCCTTTACAGCAGTCTCCGCAGGCTCCGCTTCATCTGCGCTCTGGGCCTTTGCAGCCGCCAGAGACGCATTCAGTTTGCTGAGTTTTCTGGCAAAATAATCCGCTCTCTTTTGTTTTAACCGATCCATATTCATCGCAACGCCTCCTCCCATAACTATCCAATGGCAAAAGTCAGCTCGGCCTGAGCTGCTACCTTATCATTGACCTTGGCCACAGCCCTGCCCACACCGATCGGTCCCTTGACCTTAATGATCTCTGTCTCCAAAAGCAGTACGTCCCCCGGTACTACCTTCTGCCGGAATCTGGCCTTGTCGATTCCGGCAAAATAGGCGGTGCGTCCTTTCCAGTCCGGCTGAGACAGCATAGCTACCGCCCCCACCTGGGCCAGAGCTTCCATGATCAATACTCCGGGCATTACGGGATTACCCGGAAAATGTCCCTGAAAAAACGGCTCGTTTACGCTGACACACTTTTTCCCCAGGGCACGCACCCCCGGCTCCAGCTCCTCAATCGCATCAATCAGCAAAAAAGGATAGCGATGGGGGATAATATCCATAATCTCCTGTGCAGTGTATAATGACATCTCTTCTATCTCCTAAATTCTGTTAAGCAGCTCTCTGACAGCGGGTTATCTTACATGTGCTATCAGAATGCTGGCATTATGTCCGCCAAATCCCAGCGAATTGCTGAGAGCATAGGGAACCTCTTCTTGAAAGCTTTCCTTACAATAGTTTAAGTCCAGCTCCTCCTCGCTTTCCTGAAGGCCCACTGTTCTGTGGATATAGCCCTCCTCCAGCTCCTTAACGCAGGTGATAAACTCCACTGCGCCTGCCGCTCCCAGCAGATGGCCGATCATCGACTTGGTGGAATTGATCTTGAGATTCTTTGCATGTGCTCCAAAAGCCAGCTTAATTGCCCTCGTTTCAAACAAATCATTGTGATGGGTGCTGGTGCCGTGGGCATTAATATAAGTTATTTCCTCCAGCTTTACCCCGCCATCCTCCATGGCGCCTGTCATGGCTTTGGCTGCGCCTGCACCGTCCTCTGCAGGAGAAGTGATATGGTATGCATCCGAGGAACAGCCGTATCCCAGTACCTCCGCATAGATGCGGGCTCCTCTCCGCCTTGCATGCTCCAGCTCCTCCAGAATCACCACGCCTGCACCCTCGCCCATGACAAAGCCGCTTCTGTCTTTATCAAAGGGAATGGAGCATCTTGCAGGATCCGTACTGTCGGACAGGGCTGTAAGGGAGGTAAAGCCGGCAATACCGACGGGCGTAATGGCTCCCTCCGTGCCGCCCGCCACCATCACATCCGCATCCCCGTACTGGATGGACCGGAATGCCTCGCCGATGGAATTCGTACCTGTGGCACAGGCCGTCACCACGTTCAGGCTCTTTCCTTTCAGACCGTAGGCAATGCTCACATTGCCCGCCGCCATATTGGAAATCATCAGCGGCACAAACAGAGGAGCCACTCTGGAGGGGCCTTTTTCCATCAGTCTGCCGTACTCCCGTTCGATGGCCTGCAGGCTGCCGATGCCGCTTCCTACGGCGCATCCCACACGATAAGGATCCTCCTTCTCCATATCCAGGGCGGCATCCTTTATGGCTTCCCCGGCAGCTGCCACAGCAAACTGACTAAACCGTTCCATACGCCTTGCCGCCTTTTTATCCATATAATTCTCCGGCTGAAAGTCCCTGACCTGGGCTGCCAGCTTACATTTATAATCCGTGGCGTCAAAACCGGTGATGGGAGCAAAACCGATCCTTTCCTGCTTTATCCCCTGCCAAAATTCTTCTACGCCGATACCGATGGGCGACACCACACCCATTCCGGTCACTACCACCCGTCTGCTCATATTGCCATACCTCCATCTACACAGATCACCTGTCCGGTGATATAGTCAGACTTGTTTCCTGCCAAAAAAGCTACGATCTCCGCAATATCCTCAACGCTGCCCATTCTTCCCATGGGCACGGCAGCCACACCTGCTTCCCTTGCCTTCTGAGACAGCGCCTGGGTCATCTCCGTATCAATAAAACCGGGAGCTACCGCATTGACACACACACCGCGGGATGCCAGCTCCCTGGCCACGCTCTTAGTCAGCCCGATCAGCCCCGCTTTGGAAGCAGAATAATTGGCCTGACCCGCATTTCCCATTACACCGGAGACGGAGGATATGTTCACGATTTTACCGCTGCGCTGTTTCAAAAAATATTTGGACAAATGGCGTATGGTATTGAACGCCCCTTTCAGGTTAATATCCAGCACCCGGTCGTAGTCCTCCTCGGACATCCGCATAATCAGGTTATCCCTGGTCACACCTGCATTATTTACCAGTATGTCTATGCGCCCATATTTTTCCATGATATATTCCACCATACCGCCGCAGGCGGTAAAGTCGGACACATCACAGCCAATACACTCTGCGTGCCCCCCGGCATTTATGATCTCTTTTGCCACTTCCCGGGCACGCTGCTCGGAACCGTTATAGTTCACCAGCACGACAGCGCCCTGAGCCGCCAGTTTTCCGGCGATTCCCCGGCCGATACCGCGGCTGGCGCCGGTAACTAAAGCTACCTTGCCGGCCAGCTCTCCGGCGGCAGCCTTATTTTGATTCATGATCTCTTCCATCTATATACCCTCGCCGATCCCTTCCTGTAAAAGCTTCTCCAGATCCTCTGTCTTTTCCACATTGCGCACAGTAGCTCCTCTGTCAATCTTGCGCAGAAAACCGCTAAGCGTCTTGCCGGGTCCAATCTCAATAAAAGTATCCACACCGTCTGCCAGCATGCGTTCCATGGTCTCCCGCCATCTCACAGTACCGGATACCTGCTTCGCCAGCAGTTCCTTCACTCTGGAGCAATCCGTTACCGGAGCGGCCTCAACATTGCACAGATAAGGGATGACAGGATCCTTTACCGCTATATCGGCCAGCTCCAGCGCCAGCTTCTCACCTGCTCCCGCAAGCAGCGGGGAATGGAAGGGGCCGCTGACCTTCAAAGGCACACAGCGCTTTGCACCAGCCTGCTGAAGCTTTTCCGCTGCAGCCTGCACTGCCGTCTGCTCTCCGGTAATCACGATCTGTCCGGGGCAGTTATCATTGGCAATGGTAACGATTCCCTCTGTATTTTCACAGATCTCTCTGACTGTCCCTGCATCCAGTCCCAGCACCGCTGTCATGGCACCGCCTACAGGATACGCCTCCTGCATATAAATTCCCCGGCTGCGGATCAGCCGGAATAAATCCTCCGTCTCCATGACCTCTGCCGCTGCCAGAGCGCCATATTCTCCCAGGCTGAGGCCGGCACAGCAATCTGCCTTTATTCCCTTCTGCTGAAGTACCTTCAGCATTGCCACCTCCGTGGTCAGCATGGCGATCTGTGTATATTCCGTGATATTCAGGCGGTCATTTTCCGCAAAGCAAAGCTCCGCCACATCCAGACCCGTAGCCCTTTCTGCCAGCTCATAGATCTCTCTGGCTATCTCATATGTATCATAAAAATCTTTGCCCATACCGCAGTACTGCGCTCCCTGTCCGGGAAAGATAAACGCTGTTTTACCCATTTTTCCTCCTCATGCTGCCCTTCTGCCGGCCCGGCTTTCAGAAGCTTTCTAGCTCTTCAGAAGCGCCCTCGCCTGCTCCATGATCTCCTGAATCATCTCCTCACAGGTCTGTTCCCTGCTCACAAGCCCTGCAATCTGACCGGCCATCAGGGTGCCGTTTACGGTATCCCCCTCCACTACGGCCTTTCGCAGTGCTCCCAGTGTCAGCTGTTCCAGCTCCTCAAAAGGCGCTCCGGCCTTTTCCCGCTTCAGATACTCTCTTGTCATCTGATTGCGCAGCTGCCGTACCGGGTGTCCATGACTCCTGCCCGTTACCTCGGAATCAATGTCCTTCGCCCCGATCACTTTTTTCTTATAATTTTCATGTACGATGGATTCCCTGGCTACAATAAAGCGCGTGCCCATCTGCACAGCTTCTGCGCCCAGCATGATCGCTGCTGCAAATCCCCGTCCGTCCGCTATGCCGCCGGCTGCAATCACCGGAATCGTAACCGCATCTACTACCTGGGGCACCAGAGTCATCGTTGTGGCCGAGCCGATATGTCCGCCGGATTCGGTTCCTTCCGCAACCACAGCGTCGGCGCCTGCCCGTTCCATCATCCTGGCCAAAGCCACACTTGCCACCACCGGAATCACCTTTACTCCCGCTTCCTTCCACATTGCCATGTATTTGCCCGGGTTCCCGGCGCCTGTGGTCACCACCTTCACGCCTTCTTCCACAATCACCCTTGCAATGGCATCCGCTTCGGGATTCATCAGCATCAGATTTACGCCGAAGGGTTTCTCTGTGATCTCCTTTACCTTTCGGATCTGTTCTCTCACAAACTCCGCAGGGGCACCTCCGGCTCCGATGATCCCCAGACCTCCGGCCTCGGACACTGCCGCTGCCAGATGGTATTCCGCTACCCAGGCCATGCCCCCCTGAATGATGGGATAATCCATTCCCAGTATTTCTGTTATCCTTGTTTTCATATGACTCCTTAATTTTATTCTGCACCCTCACTCTTCAGATATGCCAGCACATCCCCCACTGTAGTCAGCTGTTCCAGATCCTCAGAAGGTATTTCGATACCAAATTCATCCTCCAGAGCCATCACCATTTCGAACAGATCCAGGGAATCCGCTTCCAGATCTTCCTTAAAGCTTGTAGCCTCTGTGATCTCCACGCCGTCTGCATTCAGCTTTTCCTCAATCACTGCGATTACCTTTTCCAACATAACTTCTTCTCCTTTACTTTTCATAGTTTTGCAAACCACTTATCATAGTTTAAAATGCTATTTGATTTGACTTTCAAAATATTTGATAATCAAACCATTTTGAAAGAATCATACTACTGACCATCGGAGATGTCAATAGTTATTTAACGTCTTTTCCATCCCCACATTGTCTCTTGAAATTCCTTTTGATACTCTTTCACGATCGGATCCCTCGAAAAACGGTTCCAGTAACGCATGGCCTCTTCAATATTTACCGGTACTCCCAGACCATACGCATGGATCTCGCCCAGACCGATACAGGAGAGACGTTCCCTGGGGTATTTCTCCAGGAGCGTTTTCGCCCTGGCGTAATCCACGGGCACGCCCAAACCGTGCAGATAGCTGTAGCCCAGCATATCGCTGCTCCAGTCATTACGGTCAATCACCTTCAGAAAGCACCGGGCAGCGGCTTGATAGTCCACCTTCAGTCCGTCTCCTCCCTTAAAATAGATCTCTCCCAGATAGTTGTACGGGCCGATGGCATTGGGATTCATCTCAATCGCTTTCTCAAAATATTCCTTGGCAACCGGCAGATTCCGTCTTTGATGGCTGCAATACGTGTACATCTTCCCCAGCTCCAGATAGCCGTCAGAATTCCCATGCTCCGCTGCGCTCTTGTACAGCTCCATGGCTTTAACCGGCTGCTTTGCGGCAATCCGTTTTCCCACCTTGATCTCATAGGAAGAAACTCCCATTTGGGCCGCTTTCTCCTCCCATTGCATTGCCAGCTCCCTTTCTCTCTCCAAATCCGCCTCACCGGAGGTAAGAATATAAATCATATTGTCAATGCCCAGGAACACATCCTCTTGCAGAAGCTCTTCATAGATCTGTCTCGCCTTGCACAGCAGAATGCGGGTATCTGCCGGACCTTCTATCTTAAGCCCTGCCAGCCGCACCGCATCTTTGTAGCAGTAAGCGTCGGCTATCATGCACCGGCAGAAGCCCTGACCGTCCCGGGCCATCTCCATTACCTCATTCCATACCTCCCTCTCAGATGTGTAAGGGGGATGCACATAGCTGCCGGACCGGGGCGTAAAATTACCGATTGTCATGGTACCCATCATGCCCACGGCGCTGCCCAGCTCAATAGACCTATTGTACCATTCTACAGCCGTTTCTTTATCACATTGATAGCCAAAACCCGGTTCCACAAAGCTGGAGCCGCTGTAACATCTTGCCAGAAAATAGCAGGCGTCCCCATCACCCTCTGCCGCCGCTTCCTGCAGCCCCCGCAGAGCGCTCTCTCTATTGTCCAATCTGGGATGCAGCCAGATATTGTCAATGGCATATTCCACTCTGCTGTCAAAATGCTTACTCATGTAATCCCTCCTTTTTACGCTGAGTAACTGAGGAAACTGAAACTGTTTTGACTTTATCATAACTTATTTTATAACAAAATGCAATTATTATTTTTTTCTGCGGAATTGTACCGGCGTCATACCGTAGGCTTTTTTGAATAACCGGTTAAAATGCTCCACCGTCTCATAGCCTACCTCTGCCGCAATGGACTCCACTGTACGGTTGGTCTCTTTCAGCAGGATGCGCGCCCGCTTCATCCTGGCCGCCTTGACAGCTTCCTGAAAGGTGTTCCCTGTCTGCTCTTTGATATATTTTGACACGTAAGGCTTGGAAAGATGGAAGACCTGAGACATCTCCTCCAGCGTCACATCCTGGCTGTGATCCCGGATGTATTTCATCATCTCCATGATCCGTTCCTGACGGCCCTCTTTCACATCAGCCGCCTGAGCCAGCTTATTCACTGCCACCACCAACGCCGCAATGGAGCTCTTGATAATATCGCCGTCAATTCCCACGCCCCACTGGAAGCTGCCGTTCTGCAGTACGCCTACATAGGCTGCCGCCTTTGAAGAAGAGCCTCTGGATACGGCATGCTCCTCATACACGGAAAGCTCATAGGTAATGCCGAAATACAGCTTCAGCGCATTGCTGACAGCATCCAGCCGGCCATTGCCGGCGGCCTCTATTACCCGTTTTTCCTTGCCCTGCTGAATGGTTACCATCGCAATAATTCCCTCCGGCACCTGCTTAAAGTGGCATTCGGGAATATCAAATACCTCTCTGGGTTTTATATAGGTATCCTCAAAAATCCGGTACACATCCCCAGGCGACAATTCCTTATGGCGATGGTCGGAAATTCCCTTCATCAGATAGCCTACCTCTTCCTTCATCTGGCCCGGCAGTGCCATGCCAAAGTTCTCCTTAAGCACAAAAGAGATACCGCCCTTCCCGGACTGGCTATTGATACGAATGACATCGGATTCATACTCCCGGCCCAGATCCTGAGGGTCAATGGGCAGATAAGGCACCTCCCAGCGCTGCCCGCTTTTGCCTGACTTTCTCCAGGCCATTCCCTTGGAAATCGCATCCTGATGGGAACCGGAAAAGGCGGTAAAGACCAAATCTCCCGCATAGGGCGACCTCTCGTATACATGCATGCCGGTCAGCTGCTCATACTTTTCCCGAACGGCATTAATATGGGAAAAATCCAGTCCCGGATCCACGCCGTGACATACCATATTCATCGCCAAAGTCACTACATCCACGTTGCCCGTACGCTCTCCATTGCCGAAAAGCGTACCCTCTACCCGGTCAGCCCCAGCCAGCACGCCAAATTCCGCATCACTGATGCCGCAGCCCCTGTCATTGTGGGGATGCACACTGAGCACCACGGCGTCCCGATATTGCAGATGCTTGTGGATATATTCGATCTGGCAGGCAAATACATGGGGCATAGCGATCTGTACTGTGGTGGGAATATTGATGATTGCCTTGCTTTCCGGCACCGGCTGCCACACGTCCAGCACCGCATTGCACACCTCCACCGCATAATCTACTTCCGTACCCGGGAAGCTCTCCGGGCTATATTCAAAGCGGAAGTCCCCCTCCATTTCACCGGCGATTTCCAGCAGCAGCTTCGCACCGTCCACTGCCAACTGTTTTACCTCCTCCTTGCTTTTGCCGAAGACCTGCTCCCGCTGCGCTACAGAGGTGGAATTATACAGATGGACGATGGCATGGGGCGCTCCCTCCAAGGCTGCGAAGGTCTTGCGGATGATATGCTCCCGGGCCTGGGTCAGCACCTGGATCGTTACGTCCTCAGGGATCATCTTCCTCTCAATCAGCGCCCGCAGAAACTGAAACTCTGTATCGGAGGCTGCGGGAAAGCCCACTTCAATCTCCTTAAAACCGATATCTACCAGCATTCGGAAAAACTCCAGCTTTTGCTCCAGGCTCATGGGCTCAATCAACGCCTGATTGCCGTCCCGCAGGTCCACGCTGCACCATACGGGGGGCTTTTCAATGATATCCTTTTTCACCCAGTCATAGGTAACCTCCGGGGGCATAAAATAAGCTCTGCCATATTTTTCTGCTACATTCATTTCTATTTCCTCCCTATCTAATAATTGAAAGTATCGCAATGAGGTTGAGGGACAATAAAAAAGTCTCTATGATACATCCATCCGGATATTTCATAGAGACGCTTTTTCAACGCGGTACCACTCTACTTCATGGCTTCCGCCATGCACTCATCAGCACTAACATGCCTGCCCCCTTTCTACGGCGGGAATTCCGTCTGAGCCTACTTTATCGCATTTCGGTCAGCTGCTCAAAGGCCAGTTCGCTGTCTGCTTCTGACTGCCTCGCACCATCCGGCAGTTCTCTGCTTTCCCACATCCAGTTACTACTCCTTGTCATTGCATTTCCTTTATTCTGTTGCCGTTATCTTAACACATATGCTTCCCCCAGTGCAAGGCAAGAATTTAATCAATTATATTGATGTATTTTATCTTCCCTCTTCCTCGTCCGGTATATAAGCCAAGGAAGAATCACAGTATGCACAGAACTTCCGGTTCTGATTGGAGCCATCGCAAAAGGGACAAATCGTATAATACCTGGTATTGGCCTCTCGCTGTTGCTCCTGTCTCCGGATCTGTGCCTGCTGTGCCTGCTCCTGCTGATAAAGGTCAGATTTCTGGGAAATCAATTCCGAAACCTCCCCCGACACCGTTCCCACCACGTTGCCCACAACCCTTGCCGCGGCTCCTGCCAGCAAGCCTTCCAGAAAGCTGGAGCTTCTTCGGGACGGCTGGAGCGGTCTCACCGTCATAGAGGGCCTTGCTCCCATAATCGGCCTTGTTCCTGCAGCAGGCCTTGCTCCCATAGAAGCCCTTGCCGCCGATCCTTTTCTTGGGGTGTGCTTTCCACGTCCGATTGCCATATTTTCCTCCATTCTTTTTTGCTGTATGTACTGATATCTTTATTCTGCATATATTTCTCAAATATGTCAAGAGGCATCAGCAAACCGCTGTTACAAAGTGTAACAGTTCAGTCTACTAAAGCATTGCCTTTCCCGCCAAAATACGCTATACTGAATTGCAGAAAAATTGCATCAGAAAGGTTTGAGATTCTATGAAACGAGAATATGTGATGGGTAATGGCGCTATTGCCCTGGGTGCGCTGGCTGCCGGCGTCAATGTGGTTTCCGGTTATCCCGGCACCCCTTCCTCCGAAATCATTGAAACGATCAGCAAATATCCTCAGCAGGGACTGCATCTGGAATGGTCCGTCAACGAAAAGGCCGCCATGGAGGTAGCTGCCAGTGCCGCATATGCCGGTGCAAGGACTCTGGTTACCATGAAGCAGGTAGGGCTGAACGTGGCTTCCGATCCCCTGATGTCCTTAGCTTACGTGGGCGTTAAGGGCGGTATGGTCATTGTGGCTGCGGATGATCCCGGCCCCATCTCCTCCCAGACAGAGCAGGATACCCGGATGTTTGCTCAATATTGCCGCATCCCGGTATTTGATCCCTCCTCTCCGGAGGAAGCTTATCGGATGATCCAGGACGCTTTTGTCTATTCGGAAAAATATCACACGCCCGTGCTCTTTCGGCCAACCACCCGGATATGCCATGCTTATGCATCCATTGAGGTACCGGAGCAGTTTGGAGTACATACCTATGAGGGCTTTGTCAAGGATTCCGGCCGCTGGGTGATCTTTCCCAGGCTGTCCTATGCGAATCATGCCATGATCGAAAAACGCAATCCCCAGATCGGAAAAGACTTTTCCTCCTATGCGCCGAACCATTTTACCGGCAAGGGGCCAAAGGCAGTATTTGCCTCCGGGGTCAGCTATGCCTACGCAAAAGAATATCTGAAACAATACCCTGACATCCGGCTGTGTCAGATTGCCACCCCCCATCCTTTTCCTGAGCAGTTGGCCTTGGCCTGCCTGGAGGGTGTGGAGGAAGTACTCTGCATAGAAGAGCTAAGTCCCTATGTGGAGACACAGCTGCTGCAGCTGATCGGTGCTCATCAACTGTCAGTAAGAGTCTACGGCAAGCTCACCGGCCATGCGGCTTCCAGCGGGGAAAATTCCGCAGACAGCGTGGCTCAGGCACTAAGCGGATTCTTGGGTACTGCTCCCGCTGATGCCGGGCTGGATCTGTCCGATATGCCCGCCCTGCCCCTGCGCCCCCCCGTGTTATGTGCCGGATGCCCCCACCGGGCTTCTTTCTACGCAGTGAAAAAAGCCATGCAGGGCAAAAAGAGCTATTTCTGCGGTGATATCGGCTGCTACACCCTGGGAAATGCCATGCCTTTGGATATGGTGGATACCTGTCTGTGCATGGGCGCCGGGATCACCATGGCCCAGGGACTGCACTGGGTGGATCCGCAGGCATCCTGCTTTGCTTTTGTGGGCGATTCCACTTTTTTTGCTTCCGGTATGACCGGAGTCGTTAACGCACTCTACAATGAGGCGGATATGACCCTCTGTGTACTGGATAATTCCACCACCGCTATGACCGGACATCAGCCCCATCCCGGCACCGGCCGCAATATGATGGGCAATGTGGTGGATAAGATCAGCATAGAAAACACACTGGCAGGCATGGGCGTGAAGAAGATCCTGACTGTGGATCCACTGAATCTGGATGCGGCGGTGACTGCTGTACAGGAATGTGCCGCAGAACCCGGAGTTAAGGCCATTATCTTTCAGTCTCCCTGTATCGCCATCAGTAAACCCACTGGGAAAATGCAGATCTCCGAAAAATGCATTCAATGCAAAAAATGCATCCGGGAGACCGGCTGCCCGGCGCTGATCACCATAGATGGTAAGGTCAGTATAGACGAGAGCCTGTGTACCGGCTGCGGCCTGTGCAGCCAGATCTGCCCTGTAGGTGCAATACAATAGAAAATTTACAATAGAAAAGATATATAGGAATATATTTCCGGATTGGAGAGCGTATGAATAAAGATATATTAATCTGCGGCGTGGGCGGACAGGGAACCGTCCTGGCTTCCAAGCTTATTGCCTCCGCCGCTACCAGCTGCGGCGAGACCGTACACTCTGCCGAAACCATCGGTATGGCGCAGAGGGGCGGCTCCGTCACCAGCCATGTAAGAATCGGCAGGGAAGCTTTTTCCCCGCTGATTCCCAGCGGCAGCGCAGATCTGGTGCTGGCTTTCGAGCCGGCAGAGGCAGTCCGCAATCTAAGATATCTCAAGACAGACGGGATGGTGCTGTGCAGCAGCGTACCGGTAAAGCCCACCACGGAATCCTTAAGCGATACCGGATACGACGGCACAGAGATGCTGGCCTATCTTCAGGGCAAATGCCGTTGTCTGATCATTGACGCCCAGAGTCTGTGCGCTCCCTTTGGCTCCTCCCAGTATTTTAATGTGGCGATCCTGGGTGCAGCCGTCGGCGCAGGCGTATTGGGTCTTGATGCAGAGTCTATGCTGCAGGAGATGGAAAGAAAGATTCCTGCAAAATTCATAGAAAATAATATAGCCGCATTCCGGGCAGGAATGCAGATTGGAGAAGCATATGGAATTAAATAGTACGCAATTAAGCCAGGTAGATGCACAGATCCGGCGCCTGATCCGGACAGACAGCTATTACGGCAGGATCTATCGGGATCTGGGCATTGAGGGTGTGGACAGTCAGGAGGCCTTTGAAAAGCTTCCCTTTTCCAGTAAGGAGGATCTGCGGAATGCCTACCCACTGGGCATCCAGGCGGTACCCGATGAAAAGGTGGTACGTATTCATTCTTCCTCCGGCACCACCGGCAAGCCGGTAATCATCCCCTACACTGCCAAGGATGTGGAGGACTGGGCTACCATGTTTGCCCGCTGTTATGAGACTGCGGGCATTACGAGTCAGGATCGTATCCAGATCACTCCCGGCTATGGACTATGGACTGCCGGTATCGGCTTCCAGGCAGGCTGTGAAAAACTGGGCGCCATGGCGATTCCCATGGGTCCGGGAAATACGGACAAACAGCTGCAGATGATGGTGGATCTGAAGACCACGGTGATCACCGCCACTTCCTCCTATGCATTATTACTGGCGGAGGAGGTGAATAAGAGAGGTATGAGGGATCAGATCTGTCTGAAAAAGGGGGTGATCGGTTCCGAACGCTGGAGCGAGAAGATGCGCACTTATATCCGGGAAGGGCTGGGAATCGAACTGTATGATATCTATGGCCTGACAGAGGTCTACGGCCCCGGCATCGGTATTAACTGCGAGAAGGAGGAAGGCATCCACTATTGGGACGATTATATCTATATTGAAATTATTGATCCCAAAACCGGTCAGCCTGTACCGGACGGCGAGGAAGGGGAAATCGTCATTACCACTCTGGTAAAGGAAGGAGCGCCCCTGATTCGTTTCCGTACTCACGATATCTCCAGGATCATCCCCGGGAAATGCTCCTGCGGCAGGGCTTATCCCCGCATCGGCATCATCAAGGGACGCAGTGACGATATGTTCAAGGTTCGCGGGGTGAATATGTTCCCCAGTCAGGTGGAGGATCTGCTGCAGAATGTGGATGGCGTATCCAGTGAATACGCCATTACCATTGCCCATGATGATGAGAAAAATAAGGATATTATGATTCTGACGGTAGAAGCAGAAGGCCGGGTAAGCTTTGAAGCTACTTCCCAGCGCATCCGGGAACTGTTTAAATCCCGCATCGGTATAACTCCCAAGGTGACCGTGGTTCCCGTAAAGACTCTGCCCCGCAGCGAGAAGAAAACCAAACGGGTTACGGATTACCGATTTACAGACCATGAATAAAATATCTGATGATGACAAAAAGGCCACGTTCGGTGGCCTTTTTGCTGTTTCTTTCTTGTGATCAAGTTATGATTTCTTCTTGCCTGCGCCGGTTTTCTTTCTGCCGAAATACACGGCGGCTCCGGCTCCGGCACCCACTACTACTGCGCCCGCAGCGATTGCAATAGGCACTGCAGGGCTGCTCTTTTTCTCTTCTGTCACTACCGGATCGCTCTCTGCAGCAGGCTCTGCTTCAGGCTCTGCTTCAGGCTCAGATACGGACTCTTCCGTCTCCTCCACAGCTTCCTCCGGCTCCTGAACTGTCTCTTCCTCGGACTCCTCCGTCCAGTCAGGATCCACCATGGTATAATCCACAAATGCCCAGTAGGACGGCTTTACCTTATAATTGGAGTCAAACAGCAGAGGACACTGTGTCAATGTACCGTCAGCGCCGCCGCCTACATCGGAGCTGCTCTGCAGCCAGGAATATTTATCCACAGTACCCCAAATGGTAAGACCGCTTACCTCAATGCCTTCTTCGGCATCCAGCTTCTTCAGTACCATATAGATATCATGATACCTCTCGGCCTGTGCCAGATACTCCTTGGCCTGTGCGTCGTCGGTAGAGATATCTCCGCTCACCTTCATATCCAGCTCGGTGTACTGCACCATGCCCACTACCTCGGCGTATGCCCGGACTGCTCTTTCAATATCGGCAACGCTGGGGTTAAACATATTGTAGTGACCCTGCATACCCATACCGTCAATTCTGGTACCCTCGGCTTCCTTAACATCCGTCAGCAGTCTGACAATACTCAGCATTTTCTTATAATCACATTCGTTATAATCGTTGTAGTATAGTTCTACGTCCGCAGGAGCGTACTGATTGGCATAACGGAACGCATTCAGGATATACTCATTGCTCTGATATACTGCCCACCAGCTGGAGTTGGAGCTGTGGGTGGACTGGCTTAAAGGCTCCACAGCGGACACCTTATCGGTACGGTAACCGTTGCCGGCATTGGATACAGCCTCATTTACCACATCCCAGCCATAGAACATATCCTTATAAGGACTGTCTTCGCCGGTAAAATGCTCCAGAACGGTCTTGATAAACCATTCCAGACGCAGGTTCATTACTTCAGGCGTTACATAGTTTTCACTGCCGTCTGCATTCTGGCCTACCGTATAGCCTTCCCGGAAGAACCACTCCGGCGTCTGGCTGTGCCATACCAGCACATGCCCTCTTACCTTGATGGGATTCTCCGGATTGTTTTCATTCCACTCCAGCAGCTTATCCAGGATCTCCTCTGCCCGGCTGAAATACAGTGTCGGTACTTCCAGGCTTTGGCCGTTAAAGGTGATCGTCTGCAGAGGGGTATGCTGGTCATTGCTGTAATTAAATAACGCATCCGCCTTTAATTCATTACCGATGGTCACAGCATTGAAGTGCTTGTTAATCAGCATTTCCACGCCAAGATCATCCAGTTCACTCACCGTAATAGCAGTTCCGGTAATAAAATCATTACCAAAGGTCTCTGCCATAGCATCTTTCAAATTCGGAACGTCTTCATCAATAGAGGGCGGCTCAGGAATATATCTCTCCATATGTACGCCGGCCACACTGTAGCTGCCCATGACGCAATCGCCCTGACCATAATTCGTACCCTGTTCCAGAATACGGATCACTACCTTGGAGATCGGATTGTCATTGGTAACCTTATAGGTTCCCTCAAAGTAATACCAAACGCCGGGTTCCATCACCTGTGCATAGGTGCCGTCCAATCGGGGATTATAATCCGCATTGCCTGCATTATCCACCGTGTACGGTGCAAACTGCACAACTCTCTGCGTATCCGGAGCGCCCGCATAATCATCGGACAGCTTTGCCCAGAAGGAGAAGGTATAGGTCTCATTCTGCTCCACTCTGCCTGTAATATCCTGTGCAAAGCACTGATAAGGAGAGCTCCTGCGGGAATAGGTTGCATACGTATAAGTGTCGCCGTAAATCGGCGTGCTGCTGGTCTTCTGGGTAATTGTGACACCATTTCCCCACAAAGCTTCAGACCAGTCACTCATATCCTCGTCAGCAAAATCACCGTTAATCACGATGGTGTCGGACACCTCTTCCGGTGCAAGCTCCTGGGTCAGGCCGAAAGTAATGCAGTCAGCCAGCGCATAAGCTCCTTCCGGATTCGGGGTGGCCAGGCTCATGATACCAATGCCGTCTATCTTACCCTCATAAACCGGCACCATCAGATAGGAAGCGGAAATATCATTATAGTAAGCCACATCTACCTGCTGGCCCTTATAATAAAGCTTAATCGCAACGGGTACATTCTGTTCCGGTATGCTGACTTTGATCCATGCGCAGGTGGACATATCCAAAGTACGAGGCAGCTTCAGACGCACTTCGTCATAATTGTTGGTGAAGCTTACCCTCAGCTTATCGCTCTCTGTCTTAGCCACCGCTGATGCCCAGTCTATCGCCAAATTCTTGATTGCATAGGTCACTTCACAGGTTGCTTCCTTAGTGACCGTATTGCTCTGGCTGCCGCTGCCGCCGCTGCTCCTGCCCCAGCTTGGCTCGGGAGGATAATCGGTGGGGGTCAGGCTCACACCTGTCACTGCATAGCTGCCCAGGAGACACTCTCCCTGACCATAATTCGTACCCTGTTCCACGATACGGATGATAAATCCCTGCGCCCCGTCAGGCAGGCCAACCACACCGTAGAAATGTGTCCACACACCCGGCTCCAGTACCTGCTTATAGGCTCCGGTGCGGGTCATGGAATAGTTCTCTTTACCGTTTGCATCAATATAATATGGCGAAAATTCTACCGTACGCAGCTCTGCAGGCGCTCCCACATAATCATCGGAGAGCTTTGCCCAGAAGGAGAAGATATATCCCGTTGCAGGGGTGGTACGATCGATTACATTCTGTGCGAAGCAGACATAGGGGCTGCTTCTTCTGTTGATTTCACCATAGGTGTAAATATCTTCCCAAATAGGAGTATCACTGGTCTTTACGGTGATCTCTGTGGACACGCCGTCCACGCTGCCCCACAGCGCAGCACCCCACATGCTTACATCTTCCCTTGCAAAATTGCCGTTTAAAACGATGGCTTCAAATGCGTTGGGATCCACATGAAACATGATGCTGTCCAGAGTCAGTACCGTATGATCCGCCAGACTTACCAGCTGGATGTATTTCACTTCCGGATTGCAATTGGTCATGAATATGCTTTCGGTTCCGCTGAATAATACTCTTCCCTTGGCATCCAGCAGATTCACCTGTACTCCCTGTAAGGACTTCAGGAACTCCATGGAGGTCATATGGTTTACATCCACGGAATCCGGGATCTCATAGGTAATGCTGTCGCCGGTTTTCGGGAAGGTGATCGTAGCCGTACCATTCTCATCCACTGTCAGGGATACCCCTTCGCTCTGGTCATTGATGTCAAAGAAGTCCATGGTATAATTGCCGTCGGTGGGTGTGTCCTTCGGCTCCGTTCCTTTCATCAGGAAGGATACGCTTACCAGTTCCACAAAGGAACCGGGTACAAACGCATCATTTTCGCGGCCACATTGGATACCTATCTCATTGATCTTGGAGGCAATCCCCGGCTCCAGGGTATAAACGGTCTCGCCGGTATTATACCAGTAGTCCTTCAGCTTGGTCTTATCCAGGCTGACATTGAAGTTCACAGGGCCATTCTGTGTTGCCACGGTGAAGATAATGTTTACGCACTTCTCCAGATTAACGGACGCAGGAAGCTTAAAGTTCACGTTCTGATCCATATTGGAGAATCGAATCATATAATTGCCGTTTACCAGCTCGCAGGACTCTGCTTCGCTGCTGTCTAAGATCAGCTCACTGGCCGGATAGGTGATGGTATAGGTCTGTGTAGTAGCACCAGGATCCACATCAAACATCACACCGTCAAATACACAAGTCTGATCCGTCAGTCCGCTTTCATTCATCATGACACCGATCGCCACAATCTCTCCGGTTCTGGACAGATCAAATGTATACAGGGGCTGATCCGCATTGTCATACTTGGGTACTACGGTACCGTCCTTGGTGTACAGCTTGAACGCCAGAGGACTGCTTTGCTCGGATACAGCAAAGGTTACACTGGTACACTGCAGCAGATTAACTGAAGTTTCCAGGTTCAGCTTCAGCTCATCATACTGTTTTGCAAAGTTCACCTGGAACTGATTGGTATCGGTCTTTGCATAGGTTGCAGTGGTAGCGCCAGCCACCTTTAGCGTACCTGCCTGCAGAGAGATATCGTCCACACCGTCACCGGCAGGAGTAATATTCGCAGTGCCGGGTACCAACTCATCAGGCTCCTCATCTTCATCTGTCAGGAAATCATTTGTTCCCTCACTGCCCTGCATGGTGAAAGTCACTTTTTCTATCGTAACAGCGGAATTCTCCGTATACTCCTCGCCGCCGCACTGGATCCTGATTTCATTCATTCCCCCGGAGGTCAACTGTGATGTAATCGTATGTACTGCATCACCGTTAGCGTCGGCTGTGTTATAATACTTAACATCTTTCTGCGTACCGTCTAACTGTAAATAGTAGTTTACCGGTCCTGTCTGTCCGGATACGGTAACCTGAATATTTACACAGTTCGCCATGTTGATGATGTCGGGAAGCTTCAGGGTAACTTCCTCAAGCAGTTTTGAGAAAGTCATCACATAATTACCGTTTACCAGTGTGCAGGAAGCGGCATTACTGTCACTCAGTTCAAGCTGATCTGCGGTATAGGTTACGGTATGTGTCTCAACTGCTGCTTCAGTCATCTTAAACAGTACACCGTCAAATACGCAGGTGTTTACAGCTGCGACATCATTCGAGTGCAGCATGATTGCTACAGCTCCAACTTTTTCTGTCCTGCCGGAAATTGCAATCGCACAGGTTGTTCCGGTCTTGGTATACTGGGTAATATCTGTAATTTCATTGCCGTCTGTATCATATAACTTATAAGCAAGAGGTACCGTCTGATCGGATGTTGCGAAAGTTACAGAAGTACATCTGGCCAAATCAATCTCTTCAGGAAGAGCAAACTTAATTTCATCCCATTCTTTGTTAAAGGTAACTGCCACCTTTTCCACATCCTGGGCCGTATAAGCCATCTGCTCATTACTGCATGACTGAACAGTAAGCCCGCCATCCGTGTAGGTAAATCTCTTATCATATTCACTCGTGGTTGCGGGAGTAAGGTTTTCCGTAGGATCCACTTCTTCTGTAATCGGAGCTTCACCGTAAACCTGATCCTCTTTCGCCTCTGTACTCTTCATTGTGAATACAACGCTTTCCAGAACGATTCCCGCATCAGCGTCACTTCCGCCTCTCTGGACGCCCACTGCATCAATATTACCCGCATATGCAGGGGATTCATACATATCGCTGGAAGTAAGTACATATGCCGTCTTACCAGTATGGTCATAATAGTTGCCCACTTTTGTTTCATCGTACCATACATTAAAATTAACAGGACCAACCTGATCTTTTACATTAAAGGTAATACTTTCACAATCTGCCAGGTTAATGTCTATGGGCAACTCTAATCTGGCTTCACTATATTGTGTATCGTTAAATACAACATTAAATCTCTTATCCTCTGTCAATTCAGCGGTTGTTGCATTTTTATAATAACAAGCAAATGCTGAAGGATATACCGTTACCGTATAGGTCTCGGTGGGTTCTTCCTCAGATGTAGATTTAAGATCAATCATCACCCCGTCAAACGTACATGTGCTATTTGCTGCATCACTCATTACACTGATTGCCGTTATACTTCCTTCGGTCTCACTTATTGCTATTGTGTATATATTGTTGCCTTCTCCCTCAAAGGCCTTTGTATATGTCCCAGCCTCTGCACCATCTATGTATACCTTATAATGCCACTTCCCTGTATACTCGGACATTGCAAAAGTTATAGATTTAACTTTTGCAGCTTCTACAGGCTCCGCCAGAGTAAACCACAATTCCTGATATGCCCCGGTCGAGTTTATCGTGATTGTTTTATTGGCATCATCTCTCTCATAGGAATCTGTACTTCCACTCCATCTATCTTTTATACTGGAAAAGCTATCGGAATTTGCATATAAATACTTATCTTCGTCTCTGTTCCCTCCGATTTCTTCGCCATCCAACAGATTACCACTTGTCTGACTTACCATATCAATCATAACACCATCAAATGTACATGTCGCACTATCGGCGGTGTTACACATTACACTGATTGCACCTATTTTTCCCTCTGTCTTATCTACATCTATTGTGACGATATTTTTATCTGTGTAATATGCTGTATTAACGTCATAGTTTACATATAACTGTGTTAGATTTTCATCATATATCTTATAAGCCCATGCTCCGTCATATGCAGACATTGCAAATGTTATTGCTTCAACCTGAGTTGCATCTATGGGCTCCTGCAGGGTAAACAACAATTCTGTTCCCTGACCACTCGTTTCAATGCTTATTGTTTTATTAGTATTCTCTGTGTATGTATTGAATGTTCCATTCCATCTGTCTCTTATGCTGGCAAAATTATCTGCGCTCGCATACAGATATATGTCTTCGTCTCTATTTCCTCCAATGGTATCACCATCCAAAAGATTGGTGGTTGTTGCCCCCACCATCACTTTTCCCATACTAAGCATCTGCGCCTTAGACACCAGCACCAGATTTCCGGAGACCGTTTCCGTATCATCAGAAACGTCTCCTGTTATCGAAATTACGTCATTATCGTTTCCGCTAACGGAATCCGTAATTTCCGGCTGTCTTACCGCTGTAGCATTTGCTGTAAGCGGGGAATAATTCATTGACCCCAATATTAGCATGAATGCCAGCGAAAAGGTAAGCCATCTCTTAATCCGCTTTTTCATACTTTTACCCCCAATTCGTGTTATAGTGCAACAGTTTGATTTTACCATCCCCTTATGCAAACTGCTTATCAGTTATTGCTTCTTTCTCCCCGTTTTTTGCTTTTTTAACTAACTTTTTTTTGTTATTTGCAACATATTCGTAATTTTTTACAATAAAAAGAGAGAACCGGCAGGCGCAACAGTTCCCTCTTGGTGATATTCCTATATTTATTTTCCTTACAGCTTGTTAAGGCTGATTTTGTCTTATTTTCACTTGCGGCTTCTTACATATTTCTCATATATGGCATTCACATCCTCCGTTCCTCCCAATGCCTCTATCGCCTCATAGATTCTTCTGATCTCTACTTCGTCGCTCTCCAGTTGAGCTGCAGTCTCCTGTAGGCTGAGGCCTTTGGCTTTCTTCTTACAAGCCTGTACGATCAGAGTCTTGCATTCTCCTTCCGCTCTGCCTGCGTCCCTTCCCTCCTCATAGGCCTCTTCCTGCCATACCTCCTTGGCGTCCTCTAAGTTAAACTGCGTGTACAGCATATTTATCGCCTCCGATCCATACTTCTGCACAAATTCCACCAGCATCCCTTTCTCCCTGCTGTCCTTTAGAGCCTGCACGATCGCCTCGTCACGGCTCCACTCCTTCGCCAGATAATCCTTGATCCTCTGGATCAGCCAGGAATATTCATACATGGGGCGGCACTGCTCTAAGAGCTGATGTCCTGATGAAAGATTGATGTTGATTACTTTCACTTCCAATTCTAGCATAGGATGCTCCACCTTTTCAAGATAGGCATCGGATAGCCGCATGATTTTTTCCAGGGGAAAGGGGACGTTTCCGTTATAGAAGACATAGAATTGCGGCGTGGGAATTTTGATCAGCTTTTGCCGGTAGATGCTTTTGGGGTTGATCAGCTTTTCCATGGTACGTCCCAAATAGAGCACGTCCCGCAGGGGCATGTTTTCGTTAATGGTGGACTGGTGCTCGCTGATTACCAGCATGCGGCTTTTTACCGTGAATGCCATGTCGTTCTTTCTGGCGATGAACAGGACTCCATCCAATGTCACATAGCGAATATCCTCCGGGGACGCATCCATCTCCCCCAGCGCCCTGTACAACTGACAGGCGTTCTCCGGATCCCCAAAATAAGCCGTAAAAGCGCTGCTTTTCACTTCCCTGTTGGAAGTAAATCTTTCCTTGTCATCTGCCATAAGCAAATACCTCCGTTATAGAATTGTCTCGTCTTTAGAAAAATTTGCAGAAACTGTATGAAAAAGAGATTTTCGATTTTTTTGACAAGAAAAATTATAACAGAGGTATTGTACTATGTCCATACCATTTTGCATATTTTTAAGCAGCATCCTCGTATCATAAATTTGACAATGTTTTTCGCCCTCTTTCAAGGCTTTCCTTAAAGCACACCGAATAAATCCTCCCATTGCCCTTCTGTCATAATACGGTCACTGGGAGTATCTGCATTTGCCAGCATACTTTCGACACGGTTCGCCAGCGTTACATCCAGAAAACGTTCCACATCGATCCCCCTCAGTTCAAAAAAAAGCAGTGGATTCTCATCAAATCTAACGCCGATGCCATACAACACTGCGGCTATATGCTTGCATAAAAGCGCCCAATCCGGACAACTACAGTTGAAGCTGATTTCCTTGGGTTCTGGAAACAGTCCCCTGTCTCCCAGAAACATTTCTTTGAGTTCTTCCGGAAAATCTCCCTTTATCAGCCGCTCCAGATTCTCTATTTTCCTGCCGCACTGTGCTATGGCATACTGGCACCTTTCTTCAGACAATGGACTGATTCGTAT
>CALWLO010000014.1 GCA_944381545.1 uncultured Acetatifactor sp.
GTAAGCGGGATTTTCCATAAGGTATGAGAGGGGGGCTTTCAGTCATGAGACATTTTTTCAGAAAGAAAAGCTCCTGCGAGATCGCCAAGGACAGGCTTAAGATTCTCCTGATCTCAGATCGGGTCAACTGTTCTCCGGAGATGATGGAGCTGATTAAGACGGATATTGCCAAGGTAATATCCAAATACATGAAGATAGATACCAGAAATATGGATATTCAGATCAGTAAGACGGGCAGCATGGGCAAACGGGGCATGCGTACCCCGGTGCTCAGCGCCAGCATTCCCATACTGGATCTGAATAAGCAGTCATAACAGGAGATTTTTTACGTTTCTATTGAGCAGTACCGCAGGCAGGGCTTGCGGTATACATGAGGATTAAAATGTTTAACAAAGGCTATCGCATCAGAAATTATGATTTTAAATTGGTTCTGCTGATTCTGACACTTTCCACCGTCGGTGTTTTTGCGGTGGGAAGTGCGCAGCAATCGGTGCAGCAAAGGCAGCTTATGGGGGTGATCGTAGGTACTTTTCTCATGGTGGTTATTTCCCTGCTGGATTATACGGTACTGCTGAAGCTGTACTGGCTGATGTACATTGGGAATTTAGTACTACTTTTGCTGGTGCGTTTTTGGGGAGAAGAGACAAAAGGCGCACAGCGCTGGCTTGAGATCCCCGGCGGGTTCCGATTCCAGCCCTCGGAAACTGCAAAAATTTTGTTGATTTTATTCTTTGCACAGTTTATTATGAAACATATAGAGAAGTTGAATACATTTCGGATCATTGCGCTCTGCGTGATATTGATTGTCGCTCCCTGGTATCTGATTTATGACCAGCCGGATCTGTCTACCAGCATTATGATACTTATTCTATTCTGTATCATCATGTTTGCAGGAGGATTAAGCTTTAAAGTCATTGCAGGGGTGCTGGCAGTCGCCATACCTGCGCTTGCGCTTTTAGTGGCTCTGGCACTGCAGCCGGACAGTGATGTATTGGATGATTATCAGAGAGGCCGTATTCTGGCTTTTATTTATCCGGAGCAGTATGCAACTACCACAGCTTATCAACAGCTTAATTCCGTGACAGCCATTGCTTCGGGGATGCTGGACGGCAAGGGGTATAAAAATAACGAGATCACCTCGGTGAAAAACGGCAATTTTATCTCCGAACCCCAGACAGACTTTATTTTTTCCGTGATCGGAGAGGAGTTTGGCTTTAAGGGAAGCTTTACGGTGATCGCACTGGAGATGCTGATTGCTCTGGAATGTGTTCATGTGGCCAGGAAGGCCAGGGATCCGGCCGGGACGATTATTGCGGCCGGTATGGGAGGACTGGTAGGGTTCCAGTCCTTTGTCAATATTGGTGTGGCAACCTTTATTTTGCCTACCACCGGTTTGACTCTGCCCTTTGTCAGCTATGGGCTGACGTCTCTGATGAGCCTGTTTATTGGTATGGGGTTTGTGTTAAATGTAAGGCTGCAGGCCAGAAGGTAAGAGCGATTAAGGTATTGGAGGGGTATTTTACGATGAATATTGCACTGATTGCACATGATGCAAAAAAGAAACTGATGCAGAATTTTTGTATTGCTTATCGGGGGATTCTAAACAAAAATGAACTGTATGCTACCGGTACAACCGGTCGTCTGATCGAAGAGGTAACTAATTTAAACATTCATAAGTTTTTAGCCGGTCATCTGGGCGGAGAGCAGCAGATCGGCGCACAGATTGAACATAACCAAATGGATCTGGTGATCTTTCTGCGGGATCCGCTGACGCCCAAATCCCATGAACCGGATGTGAATAATGTGGTGAAATTGTGCGATATGCACAATATCCCTCTGGCAACTAATCTGGCTACTGCAGAATTGTTGATTAAGTCCTTAGACAGAGGAGATCTTGAGTGGCGTGAAATGTACAAATAACCATTGGATAAAAAAGACCTGTGTATTTTTGACGGCAATTATGCTTTTGGTCTGCACAGGCTGCGGAAACAGCGCTTATGATATGCCCTATGACCCAGACTCCGTGATCAGCGGTTTTAATGTGATCAGCCGTCAGAACAGCAAGGCTGCACACACTTTTGCGGAGGAGCTTTGCGTGGTAACGGATAATGTGACCAATGATGAAACTGTGGACATGACCCAGGCGGAAGCAGCAATTCTTTTTGGGCTGAATGACTGTGAGGTGCTGTATGCCAAGAATGCGCATAAGCAGCTGCATCCGGCCAGCCTGACAAAGGTGATGACGGCTCTGGTTGCTCTGAAGTACGGCAGCATCGACCAGGTGCTGACTGCCACGGATGCCGTTACCATCACTGAGAGCGGCGCACAGCTGATCGGCCTTAGGCCCGGAGATTCCATGACGCTCAATCAGGCGCTTCATGTGCTGCTGCTGTACAGCGCCAATGATGTGGCTATGCTGATTGCAGAGAACGTAGGAGGCAGTACCGAGCATTTTGTGGAGCTGATGAACCAGGAAGCGCAGGAGCTTGGTGCTACCAATACCCATTTTATGAACCCTCACGGGCTCACACAGGAGGAGCATTATACTACAGCATATGACCTCTATCTGATTTTTAATGAAGCGCTGAAATATGAGAAATTTAATGAGATCATTCAGATGAGTAGCTATGAAACCACATACAGCAATTCTGAAGGAGAGGTGATAACCCTAAGCATCAGAAACTCCAATCTGTTTTTGAGAGGGGATTATAAGGCGCCGGAAAATATTACGGTAATCGGCGGTAAGACAGGCACCACCAATGCGGCCAGAAGCTGCCTGATGCTGCTTGCAAAAGATGCCCAGGGAGCCTCCTATATCGCCATTATTCTGAAAGCGGAAACCAGGGATCTGGTTTATGAATCCATGATAGATTTATTAGAGGAAATACAGAATTAAAGGTTGTTTTTTGGCCTGAGATAAACTATAATAGTATTAGTTCCAAAACAATTTACTTTAGGAGGGTTACCAATGGTTCAGTTAATCGTAGGCAATAAGGGTAAGGGGAAGACAAAGCAGTTACTGGATAAAGTAAATAGTGAAGTAAAGAATATCACGGGCAGTATTGCATACCTGGATAAGAGCACCAAGCATATGTATGAGCTTAACAATAAGGTGAGATTGATTGATGTATCACAGTTCATGATTGAGAATGCCAGCGAGTTCATTGGCTTTATCTGCGGAGTTATTTCTCAGGATCATGATCTACAGCAGATGTATTTTGACAGCTTTCTAAAGATTTCCTGCCTGGAAGATACCGATATCACGGATACCATCTCCAAGCTGGAAAAGATCAGTGAGGCGATGAAGGTTGACTTTATTCTCAGCGTTTCCAGAGATGAAAGCGATCTGCCTGATGCAGTAAAGAAGAATATT
This sequence comes from uncultured Acetatifactor sp., assembly GCA_944381545.1. Lineage (GTDB taxonomy): Bacteria > Bacillota > Clostridia > Lachnospirales > Lachnospiraceae > Acetatifactor. The sequence goes on from CALWLO010000014.1 coordinate 3,374, forward strand.
ATCCTTTCTTTGTAAGCAGTACATATACACAATAGAAACGTACAGATAAAAGCCTCGGATGAAAACTGGGGCTTTTTCTTAAGTACAATCCATAAGGAGGCAATCGGTGGCAAACAGACAGCAGACACCCACAAATATCAGGAAATACCGCAAACCCCTGAATCTGAATATTGGTATGATCATTTTTGCAGCCATCCTGATTTATGTGGTGTACTGTGTGATAGCCTCTCTGAAAACGGAGCACATATCGCCATATGAGGTGAAAGAGGGCTCCCTGGCTGCCAATTATACCTTTCGGGGGCTGGCTATCCGTCAGGAAACGGTTGTTACCTCCCAGAAGGCAGGATACATCAACTATTATGCCCGGGAAGGCGAGCGGGTAGCCAGCGGGGATCTGATTTATACGGTAGATGAGACCGGCCGGCTCAATGACTATCTGCAAAGTGCGGATATGGGGGATAATGCCCTCAGCGAGAGGGAACTGGCAGAACTGCGCAATGAAGTGGTCAGCTTTATTCATAATTTTGACGTTACGAATTTTGACAGCATCTATAGCTTTAAATATAGTTTAAAAAGCACGGTTATGAAGCTTGCAAATGCAGGCGTGATGCAGAGTATCCGTGATATCAACAGCGGCAGCGGCCTTACCGATATGGTGGATTTTTGCCGCAGCAGCACTTCCGGAATCGTGACCTACTGGACGGATGGCTACGAAAGCCTGACTCCAGAGATGGTGAATGCGGATATGTTTGATGAAAAGAATTATGTTAAGAATCAGCTTCTGGAAAACGAGCTGATCACCCAGAATGATGTGGTATACAAGCTTTCTACCAACGAGAACTGGTCTCTGGTAATTCCTGTGGAAGAAGAGCAGGGGGTTATGTTTCAGGAAGAGGAGTATATTAAGGTCAGATTCCTGAAAAACCAATATGAATCCTGGGCCGGCGTGAGCTTGATCAGGGGCAGTGACGGGGAGCCTTATCTTCAGCTGGATTTTAATAATTCCATGGTGACCTTTGCCACAGAGCGGTTTGTGGATATTGAGCTGATCCTGAATGATGAAACAGGCCTTAAAATCCCTAACTCCTCCATTGTCCAGAAAGATTTTTATCTGGTGCCCAAGGCATATATGACCAAGGGTGCGGATGGAGCGGATGGCGTCATTTTAGAGCGCTATAATGAGGATGGCAATGTATACAGCGAGTTTCTGGAGACATCCATATACAGTTATGATGCAGAAAACGAGGAATATTATCTGGATAGTGCGGCCCTGGAGATCGGTTCCAATATCCTTATGCCGGACAGTCAGGAGAAATATACCATAAGCCGCAGGGCTTCCCTGACAGGCGTGTATAATATGAATAAAGGCTATGCCGATTTCCGGCAGATCAATATTCTGTATCAAAATGAAGAGTATGCCATAGTAAAGTCCAATACGCAATATGGGCTGAACGTATATGACTATATTGTGCTGAATGCGGCATCGGTGGATGATGACCAGTTTATTTATTAAAAGCAGGGGTAATAAGTATGATTCGTGAAAATATTGAGCAGGTACGGAAGAATATGGAAGAGGCCTGCCGGCGGGCACATCGTAATACCGGTGAAGCAGAGCTGATTGCGGTGAGCAAGACCAAACCTGTGCCCATGCTCCAAGAAGCTTACGACGCGGGGATTCGGGACTTTGGGGAAAATAAAGTACAGGAGCTGCTGGAAAAGCAGGAGGTACTTCCTAAGGACATCCGGTGGCATATGATCGGCCATCTGCAGCGCAATAAGGTAAAATACCTTGTGGATAAGGTTTATCTGATCCACAGTGTGGATTCTTTGCGCCTGGCTCGGGAAATCCAGAAGGAGGCGGAGAAAAAACAGGTGGAGGTCAATATCCTGGTGGAGGTCAATGTGGCACGGGAGGAGAGCAAGTTCGGCAGCGCCGCAGAGGAGACGCTGCAGTTGGTTCAGGAGATTGCTCTGCTGCCCGCAGTCCATATTCAGGGCCTTATGACGGTGGCCCCTTATGTGGAGGATCCGGAGAAAAATCGCAGGATTTTTGCAGACCTAAAACAATTAGCTGTTGACATTATGCGTAAAAACATTGATAATGTGAATATGAATGTGTTATCCATGGGAATGTCCGGGGACTATCAGGTGGCAGTAGAAGAAGGCGCTACCTATGTACGGGTGGGAACCGGTATTTTTGGCGAGAGGGATTATCATAAAGGAGAGACAATATAATGGGTGTAATGGACAAGTTTTTAAATTACATGAAGCTGAATGAAGATGATGACGGCTACTATGATGATGATTACTATGATGAAGAGGACGATCTGGAAGAAGCTCCTGCACCTAAGAAGCTGAGCATGGTGAAAGAGAATAATAACACGATTGAAGATAAGCCGGTGAAGAAGTCCGCACCCAGCAAGGTGACGCAGATGCGTCAGCCTGCAACCCGTAAGCTGCCCGGCGGCAGCGGGATGGAGGTCTGTGTGATTAAGCCTACTTCCATTGAGGATGCCCGCGAGATCACGGAGACATTGCTGGCTAACCGCACGGTGGTACTGAATCTGGAGGGAATTGATGTGGATATTGCCCAAAGAATTATTGATTTCACCTCCGGTTCCTGTTTTGCCATTTCCGGCAATCTGCAGAAGATATCACACTATATATTCATCATTACTCCTGCCAGCGTGGATGTATCCGGTGATTTTCAGGATATTTTCGGGGGATCTTTTGATTCGCCGCTGAATACAGATTTATAGGAATATTCATAACTGTTCAGCGAACCGCTGCCGGACAGTTATTTTTTGTAACAGTTCAGCCATGCGGTAAGAAATGGCATGGCTGAACTGTTACATTTTTTAGCAGGAGATTTACGAAAGCGAGGATTACGCATATGGCTCAGAGGCTGCCCATATTATATCAGAACAAGCCCTGTTATGACATCTATATCACCAGGGATTTTGCAGATGTTGTCCAGGAGTTTTCCCCCTTTATCATCCAGGATAAAAAGGTATGCATCATTACGGATTCCAATGTGAGAGATCTGTATGCAGATGCGCTGAGAGCGGAGCTTTGCAGGCTGTCCGGTAAGGTGGATATTTACACCGTGCCTGCCGGGGAGGAGCATAAAACCTTGGACAGCATCAAGGGGATCTATGAGTTCCTGATTCGGGAGGGTTATGGACGCAGAGATCTGTTAGTGGCTTTAGGAGGCGGTGTGATCGGTGACATGACCGGCTATGCTGCTGCTACTTATCTGAGAGGTGTGGATTACATCCAGGTGCCTACCACTTTGCTTTCCCAGTGTGACAGCAGTATCGGCGGCAAGACGGGAGTGGATTTTGACGGGTATAAGAATATGGTTGGCGCCTTTAAGATGCCCCGCCTGGTTTATATGAATATGGGGACGCTGCATACCCTGGAGGACCGCCAGTATTTTTCCGGTTTTGCTGAGGTAATGAAGCATGGGCTGATCAAGGACGCCAGATTCTACACCTGGCTGATCGACCGGATGTATGAGATATGCGAGAAGGATATGGATGTGCTGGAGGAGATGATTCTGAGAAGCTGCATGGTCAAAAAGCAGGTGGTTGAGAAGGATCCCACAGAACAGGGAGACAGAGCCCTGCTGAATTATGGCCATACCATAGGCCATGCCATTGAAAAGGCCCGTAACTTTGAATTGTTCCACGGAGAGTGCGTGGCGTTGGGCGCAGTGGCTGCCGCCTATATTTCCTGGAAACGGAACATGATTTCCATGGAGGACTATTATGAGATCCGGGATATGTTTGTGCCTTTTTATCTGCCGATCACTGTGGAGAATATTGATCCCCGGGAGGTGCTGAAGCTGACCAGATCCGATAAGAAGGCTCATGCCGGAACCATCCGATTCATCCTGCTGGAACGGATCGGCAAGGCGGTGATAGACAGTACGGTTTCGGACGAGGAGATCCTGGCTGCCATCCAGGAAATCTATTACGATGAAGGTGATATGTGTGAATAAGAAAAAAACAATTTTATTATGCATGGATTTGGTACTGGGGATCCTGCTGGTATGGTTTGACCAATTTACCAAAAGCCTGGCCATACAGCATTTAAAAGGAAGGGAACCCTATTCCTTGATTGACGGTGTGCTGGAGCTGCAGTATCTGGAGAATCATGGCGCCGCTTTTGGCATGCTTCAGAATCAGAAAATATTTCTGCTATTTGTCGGTATTATTTTCTTGCTGGTATTGTTGTTTTTTCTGCTGAAAATGCCGGTTAATGCCAAATTCAGAGTCGTACATGTGCTGATGGTCTGCATTATTTCCGGTGGGCTTGGTAATATGCTGGATCGCTTTCGGCTGGACTATGTAGTGGATTTCATTTCCTTTGTCCTGATCAACTATCCGATTTTTAATGTGGCGGATATCTATGTGGTCTGCGCTACCATCGGATTGTTTATCATGTTCCTGTTTGTCCTGAAGGAAAAGGATCTGGAATTTCTGAATTTTAAGCAGAACCGGTATCGGGAGATGTAATTGCTTTTTCGGCAGTATGCATGAAAGAGGAAGTATGGATGAATTTCGTTTTCAGATTACAGAAGAATATGAGGGAGAGAGGATCGATAAATGCATGGCAATGCTGATCGATACCCTCTCCCGCAGTTATATCCAAAAGCTGATCAGGGACGGTCAGGTTCTGGTAGACGGCAGGCCCGTTAAAAGCAGCTATCCGGTACAGGCTGATGAGGAGGTTGCTTTTACCCTGCCGCCCTCCCGGGAACCGGATATCCGGCCGGAAAATATCCCGTTGGATATCCTGTATGAGGACGGGGATCTGCTGGTGGTAAACAAGCCAAAGGGGATGGTGGTACATCCTGCCCCGGGTCACTACAGCGGCACACTGGTCAATGGAATCATGTACCATTGCGGCAGCGAATTATCCGGTATCAACGGTGTAATGCGTCCCGGTATTGTGCATCGGATCGACAGGGACACCACCGGTTCCCTGATTATCTGTAAAAATGATAAAGCCCATAACAGCATTGCGGCACAGCTAAAGGCTCACTCTATTACCCGTCGCTACCGGGCAATCTGCTATGGAGTGCTGAAGGAGGAAGAGAGGATCATCGACAGGCCCATTGGACGCCATCCTGCAGACCGAAAGAAAATGGCCGTCAGAGAAAACGGTAAACATGCCGTAACCCACTACCGGGTTCTGCAGCGCTTTCAGGAGTATACCTATATTGAATGCGAACTGGAAACGGGACGCACCCACCAGATCCGGGTGCACATGGCAAGCATCGGCCATCCGCTGCTGGGGGACGAGGTCTATGCTCCGGGAAGGAAATGCCCCTTTTCCCTGCAAGGCCAGACACTGCATGCAATGATTATCGGCTTTATTCATCCATCAACTGAAGAGTATGTGGAGGTGGAGGCTCCGCTGCCGGAATATTTCGCACATTTGCTTTCTATTTTGCAATAATTTATTGTTTTGCTGCGAAATTTGGTGTATAATATATACAGGTAAATGATATTGGTTATGAGCTTTTTGGGGACTATCATTTATACTTTATAGGAAAGAGGGTTACATATATGAATACTGTGATTACGATTGGACGTCAGTTTGGCTCTGCAGGGCGGGAAATTGGTGAAAAAGTGGCGGAATATTTCGGCATCAAATGTTATGACAAAGAATTGATTACCAGAGCGGCGAAGGAGAGCGGCTTCTGTGAGGAGATGATCCAGAATCATGACGAACGCCCCACCAATTCCTTTTTGTATAACCTGGTGATGGATACTTATTCTTTTGGCTATAACGCTTCCTCCTTTGTGGATATGCCCATCAGCCATAAAGTATTCCTGGCGCAGTTTGATACCGTTAAAAAAATTGCGGATGAGGGGAGTTGTGTTATCATAGGCCGCTGTGCGGATTATGCCTTGGCAGATTATGAGAATTGCGTGCATCTGTTTATCTATGCAGATGAGAAAACCAAGGTAAAACGGATTATGGAAAAATATGATCTGCCCGAGGAAAAGGCCCGGGATATGATCATCAAGAAAGATAAGCAGAGACAGAGCTATTACAATTATTATTCTTCCAAAAAGTGGGGACGGGCAGACAGCTATGACCTATGCATCAACAGCAGTGTGCTGGGAGTGGAAGGGACCGTGAAGCTGATCGTCCAGTATGTAGAGGATTTTGAGGCAAAGAACCAGAAGTAAATGTGTTACAGTTCAGCCCGCACCATTCGCAAAGTAAAATTTTTTATTGACAAATAAGGCACCTCATGCTATGATAATCCAGTATGCCGCATAACTAGGTAGAAGTGTGTCATTTTATCAGGATGATACCACCAAAGTTAGCGAGTAAGAACGAAGGTATTCGTTGCTGGAGTTCGTGAATAGGAGGTGCCTTATGTACGCAATTATTGCAACAGGTGGAAAGCAGTACAAAGTTTCTGAGGGAGATGTGATCAAGATTGAAAAGATCGATGCGGAAGCTGGTGATACTGTTACTTTTGACCAGGTAATCGCAGTAAGTGACGATGCCCTCAAGGTGGGTGCGGATGTAGCAGGTGCTACTGTAGCAGCTACCGTTATGGAGCAGGGCAGAGGTAAGAAGGTTATTGTATACAAGTACAAGAGAAAAACCGGTTACCACAAGAAAAACGGTCATAGACAAGCATACACTCAGGTTAAGATTGATAAGATTAATGCTTAATGTAAGTGGACGATTATGACGACAGTAGTAATTCGCAGGACGAAAGCACAGAGCTATAAGGGGTTTACCTGTATGGGACATGCGGGCTATGCAAAGCCAGGCAGACCGGATATTCTGTGTGCTTCCATATCTGCATTGGTGATTAATACCATTAACTCTTTAGAGGAGCTTGCCGGCGAAACGCTGCTGGTTTCCACCAATGAGGAGACCGGATTTATCCAATGCATATTTGAGAGCGGCCTGCAGGAGAAATCCGTCTTTCTGATGGATTCCATGGTTTTTGGTCTGCAGCAGCTTTCCGAAACCTATGGAAAAAAGTATCTTACAGTAAAGTTTGAGGAGGTGTAACCTATGTTGAATATGAACCTTCAATTCTTCGCTCATAAAAAGGGTGTTGGTTCTACTAAGAACGGCAGAGATTCCGAGTCCAAGAGACTGGGAGCGAAGAGAGCTGACGGACAGTTCGTTAAGGCTGGTAACATTCTGTACAGACAGCGTGGTACCAAGATCCATCCCGGCGTAAATGTGGGTATCGGCGGCGATGACACATTGTTTGCATTGGTTGATGGTGTTCTGAGATTCGAGAGAAAAGGCAGAGACAAGAAGCAGGCTTCTGTATATCCTGTTGAGCAGTAATGCCGGTTATCGAACATAGTCACGAGAGGCTTCAAACATATTATTTTGTTTGAGGCCTCTTATTTCTTCACATGGACATTTTGGGAAAGAGGAGTATGGCCAGATGTTTGCAGACAGAGCAACAATCTATGTAAAAAGCGGAAAAGGCGGAGACGGGCATGTATCCTTCCGCCGGGAAAAATATGTGCCCAACGGCGGTCCGGACGGCGGTGACGGCGGCCGGGGAGGGGATGTGATTTTCCAGGTGGATGAGGGCTTGAATACCCTGGTGGATTTTCGTCATATTCGAAAATATAAAGCGCAGGATGGCGAGCAGGGCGGCAAGAGAACCTGTCATGGAAAAAACGGGCAGGATATCGTGATCAAGGTTCCGGAGGGAACGGTTATCAAAGAGGCTGAGACCGGAAAAGTCATTGCTGACATGTCCGGCAATAATAAAAGAGTGGTTCTGCTGAAAGGCGGCAGAGGAGGCAATGGCAACCAGCATTATGCTACCAGTACCATGCAGGCGCCCAAATATGCCCAGCCCGGTCAGCCTGCCCAGGAGCTGACGCTGCTTTTAGAGCTGAAGGTGATTGCGGATGTGGGACTGGTAGGCTTCCCCAATGTGGGAAAATCCACGCTGTTGTCCCGTGTGACAAATGCACAGCCCAAGATCGCCAATTACCATTTTACTACCTTAAGTCCTAATCTGGGAGTGGTGGATCTGGAAGATTCCAAGGGCTTCGTCATTGCAGATATTCCCGGCCTGATTGAAGGAGCTTCCGAAGGAGCCGGCCTGGGCCACGAATTTTTGCGCCATATTGAGCGTACTAAGGTGATCATCCATATTGTGGATGCAGCGGGCACGGAAGGCCGTGACCCGGTAGCGGATGTCTATGCCATCAATAAGGAGCTGGAAAGCTATAACGCAGATATTTCCAAGCGTCCCCAGGTCATTGCAGCCAATAAGATAGATGCGATCTATGATGTGGAGGGAAATGATCCTCTGGCTGCGCTGAAGGCTGAATTTGAGCCGAAAGGGATCCCGGTATATCCCATATCCGCCATTAGCGGACAGGGGCTGAAGGAGCTTTTGTATCACGTCAGGGAGATGCTGGATGAGATTAATGAAGAGCCCACCGTTTTTGCCCAGGAATATTTTCCTGATGAGGAGAGAATCTCTGACAGTGATATGCCTTATACCGTGGAATATGATGCGCAGGAGGACGAATATGTGATAGAAGGCCCCCGTATTGAAAAGATGCTGGGTTATACCAACCTGGAAAGCGAAAAGGGCTTTACTTTCTTCCAGAACTTCCTTAAGGATACGGGAATCTTAGATCAGCTGGAGGAATTGGGCATTCAGGAGGGAGATACCGTCAGAATGTATGGTTTATCCTTCGAGTATTATAAATAATGTGAGGTAGTTACGGATGACAAGTAAACAGAGAGCGTATTTAAAGAGCCTGGCAAGCAATCTGGATCCTATTTTTCAGGTTGGCAAATCCAGTCTGACACCCCAGGTCACGGAGGCCATCGGCGAGGCTTTTCATACCCGGGAACTGATCAAGATAGCCGTGTTGAAAAATTGCATGGACGATCCCCGTGAGATCGCAGAGACGGTGGCGGAACGCACCCATTCCCAGGTGGTGCAGGTAATCGGCAAGAAGATCGTACTGTACAAGCCGGATCGGGATAATCCCAGGATACAACTGCCATGAGCAGCAACATAGATATCTGTAGGAATTGGTCTAAAATGGGAATCATGGGCGGTACCTTCAATCCCATCCATTACGGTCATCTGCTGCTGGCACAATGGGCCATGGAAGAGGCTTCATTGGACGGTGTATTGTTCATGCCCACCGGCAATTCCTATATGAAAGAAAGCAGTGAGATACTTTCCGGCCCGGAAAGGCTTGCCATGACCAAGCTGGCTACTGCGGACAGGGATTGTTTTGCCTGCTCGGATCTGGAGATAAAACGCAGCGGCAATACGTATACCTATGAAACTCTGGAGATACTGCATAAGCTATACCCCGGAACGCAGCTGTATTTTATCATAGGGGCAGACTGCCTGTTTTCTATAGAAGAATGGCGCTGTGCGGAGCAAATATTTCAAAGCTGCACCTTCCTGGCCGCAGCACGAAACGGAATGGGGATGGACGCTCTGGAACAGAAGCGTCAGGAATTGTTATGCCGGTATGGAGCAGATATTCACTTGATGGAATTTCCGCATATTGAAATATCCTCCACAGATATCCGCCGCCGATGCAAGCAGGGCCGAAGTATCCGGTATCTGGTGCCGGACGGCGTACGGGAATATATCGAATCGAAAAATTATTATCGGGGATGAAGCATTGAAACCGCATGAACTGAGCAAATTAAGAAAAGAGATGGAAAAGATCCAGGATGGCAAACGTTATGAGCACACGCTTGGGGTAGCCTATACAGCGGCAAATCTTGCCGCCTGCCATGGGGAGAATATTGAGCATGCGCTGATTGCCGGCATGCTGCATGACTGTGCAAAATGCCTGTCTGATGAAAAGCTTCTGGCGATCTGTGAAAAACAGAAGCTGCCGGTGAGTGCGGAGGAACAGAAGAAGCCTTCCCTGCTGCACGCCAGGGTCGGCAGTTATCTGGCTGGAAAAGAATATCATATAACGGATCAGAATATCATAAATGCCATTCATAATCATACCACGGGGCGTCCAGGCATGTCCCTTCTGGAAAAAATCATTTTCATTGCGGACTATATGGAACCGGGCCGCAAACAGGCGCCCCGCTTGGAACAGATCCGCAGAATTGCTTTCTCGGATCTGAATCAGGCGATGCTTATGATTCTGGAGGATACGCTGTTTTATCTGCAAGACTCCGGTTCCGTGATAGATCAGACGACCCGGGAAACCTATGATTATTATAAAAACGGAGGTAAATAGGATGAATACTTCTAAGACAATAGCAAGGCTGGCTATTGAAGCACTTGAGGACAAGAAAGCCGAAGATATCCGCATCATTGATATCAGCCAGGTTTCTGTCATTGCAGATTACTTTATCATTGCCGGAGGCAGCAACCGAAGCCAGATCCAGGCTCTCTGCGATAATGTAGAAGAGAAACTGGGGCATGCGGGGCATCCTATCCGGCAGGTGGAGGGATATGATACGGCGAATTGGATCCTGATGGATTTTGGGGATGTGATCGTACATGTATTTGACAAGGAAAACCGTCTGCTTTATGATCTGGAGCGCATCTGGGGGGACGGCAGACAGGTGTCAAAAGAAGAGCTGTAATATACAGACATAAAAACAGTGGCTATTCTCCGATAAGAGCAGAACAGCCACTGTTTTCACAATCAGGGACGGAGTATACTATGATGCGTCTCCACGGCCGCTTCCCAGATGCATATAAAAAGTAATCAGATATAATCCGCAAAGCCCTACAAGGACATAGATAATTCTGGATAACCAGGACATATCTCCGAAAATAAAGGCTACCAGGTCAAATCTGAACAGGCCGATCAATCCCCAGTTAATAGCACCGATAATCGCAATAGTCAGAGCGGTGCCGTCTAAATATTTGTTTCCCATATGAGTTTCCTCCATTCCATATAGTCACAATTATAGGATGAACGTATCCGATATCTATTGTAACCAGGTGAACAGAGAAATATACGAACCACTGCAGGACTCTGAACAGTATCGAGGCAATAAAACCGCAACAAGTTCAGCCAGCACCATTCGAAAAGACGCATCCACGGCGCTTTCTCATCTCATGCTTTGCAGCTAAAACTAGCGGTAAAAACGGAAAACACCGAATACCTTGCCAAGGATCTGGCAATCCTCTACAATAATGGGATCCATATTATCGTTTTCAGGCTGCAGGCGAATATGTCCATCTTCCTTATAAAAAGTCTTAACGGTAGCGGAATCGTCAATCAATGCCACTACCATATCTCCGTTGGAAGCAGTACTGCAGCAGTTTACAAAAATACGGTCCCCGCTGAAAATCCCCGCATTAATCATAGAATCCCCTTTTACTTTTAAAATAAAGGAATCCCCTTTGGGAACCACATCCGCAGGAATTGGGAAGTAGTCCTCAATATTCTCCTGGGCCAGAATAGGCTGTCCGGCAGCCACCTGTCCCACTACAGGGATGCTGACCATCTCTGTACGCACAATCTGAAAACTATCGTCGCAGATTTCGATGGCTCTGGGCTTAGTAGGATCCCGCCGGATATAGCCGTTTTTCTCCAGGGTCTCCAGATGGGAGTGAACAGAAGAAGTAGACTTTAGATGAACAGTCTCACAGATCTCCCGGACGGTGGGCGGATACCCCTTTTTCAGGATCTCCTCCTTAATATAATTTAAAATTTCCTGCTGCTTTGCAGTAATCTTACCATAACCCATAATATGGCCCTCCATTTCTTAGGGAAAATATCGACATTATAACATGATTGCTTCACAATCACGATGGGGATGGCCTTCCGGCCGTCTCCTGCCTTGAATAAGGTCATTATATCATAGCAGGTGCAAAAAAGCAAACATATATTCCAAAAATATGTTCGATTTTTGCTTGACAACAGAAAATACGTTCGCTATAATACAAGCAGAAAGAACAAATGTTCCGAACGGAGTTTCGCTTTATATCGGAGGATGAGTACATGAGTGATACTGCATATTTGTTTGACAGGGATCTGAAGAATTACCGCAGGAAGATCAGAAGGCAGAGAGAGATCCGACGCAGGTTTATTCTGGCAGGCGTAGCTGTTGTCCTGGTGTTGGTTTTTACGCTTTCCTATCATGCACTGATTTCCCATGCCAATACTGAGATGGAGAATATAACCTATAAATACTTTACCAGTATTCAGATAAAAGCAGGAGATACCCTTTGGAGTCTGGCTGACACATATGCAGACAGTGTGCATTATGCCAGCCGGGAGGAGTATATTGCTGAGGTTATGAATATCAACCACATGACCAGTGAGGACATCTATACGGGAAATTATCTGATTGTACCTTATTATAAGGCTGAGTTTGTAAAATAGCTCTTTCGCTATTGTTCCCGCAGCCGTACTGCATTTGCAGCCCGGCGCCTGCGCTCATCTTCCTGGGCCGCATAGTGCTTTCTGGTGGTATTTACGTCGCTGTGACCCAGTACATCGGCTACCAGGTAAATATCACCGGTCTCCTGGTACAGGGAAGTACCATATGTACTGCGCAGCTTATGGGGGGTGATTTTTTTCAGGGAGGTAACCCTGGAAGCATATTTTTTTACGAGATTTTCCACCGAGCGTACCGCCATGCGGCGATTCTGCAGGGAGAGGAAGAGGGCGTTTTCGTGTCCCTGGGCCGGAATCATATGCTCCCGCAGTTCCATATAGTCCAGAAGAGCGGTTCCCACCTCTTCGCCAAAATAAATGACAGCCTCTTTACCGCCTTTTCGCAGAATCCGGATTCCATAGACATCAAAGTCCACATCCTGAATATCAAGCCCCACGCATTCCGACACACGAATTCCCGTTCCCAGCAGCAGCGTAATTAATGCCACATCCCGCAGCTTGGTTTTTTTATGATATTCCAGCTCTTTTTTGGTCAACTTAGTTCCATCCTCCACCTGATCCAGCAAAATAGCCACCTCATTAGGCTCCAGACGAATAATTTCTTTGTCATGCCGCTTTGGAAGGGGAACCAGGGCCGCAGGATTCTTCTCTATTTTTTCCGCTTCAAAAAAATAGTTGTAAAAGCTACGAAGAGAAGCCAGCTTGCGGCTTTTTCCCCGTTCGTCATTGGTAATATTTTTTCCATCCTTCTGATAGAGAGAAATATATTCCAGATATTCCTCAATATCCTGGCGGGTAATCATATCCAGATAAGACAGTGGGATATCTGTAATATCCAGCTTTGCACAGGCCTTGTTCTGTTCGTGCAGAAACTCAAAAAACATTCGGAGATCATAAGCATAAGCCAATCTTGTCCGGGCAGAAGTATATGGCTCAATGCCCCGGAAAAAATCCTTACAAAAGGGGGGTAATTCTTCCAGCACAGCACGCATCTTCAGGATATTCTGTACTTTCTGTTCCTCATGGTAATTCGCACCGGTATGATTAGTCGTCAAAATATTCACTCCATCCTTTCAGGTTTCCGGTCTGAATGGCCGTAAACATACGCTCCTTTACGCCCGGATTTTCCAGATTCAGCTGCCTGAGCAGTTTTTTTACATATTCCCGTTTTGTATGCCCGTCCGCCGGGCAGGGACTTTTTACTACAGGAACGTCATATTTATGGACAAAGCCGATCACATCAGCCTCTGACATATACATCATCGGCCGGATCACGGTCAGCCCAGTGCGGTCTAGATAGGTTACTGGGGCAAAGGTATGAAAACGTCCTTCATAAATCAGGGACAGCAGCATGGTTTCCACCACATCATCCTTATGATGAGCATAAGCCACCTTGTTGCAGCCGGCTGCCTTGACCGCATGATTCAGCGCTCCCTTGCGCATTTTCGCACAGAGGGCGCAAGGATTTTCCTCTTTGCGGTCTTCAAATATGATTTTTGCAATATCCGTTTTTACTATCGTATATGCAATGCCAAGGCTTTCGCACAACTGACGGATCCTGTCCAGCTTCAGATTAGCAAAGCCCAAATCCACTGTCACTGCGTGGATTTGAAAATGCTTGGGATAAAAACGCATCAGGCCATGCAGGGCGTAAAGCAGTGTGAGGGAATCCTTGCCCCCGGAGATTCCAACTGCGATCTTATCGCCATCTTCAATCATATGATAATCATCCACGGCCCGGCGGACATAACTCAGTACTTGCTGTAATTTCATAGTTATACCTCCGCAAACTATTTTACCTTTTTTTACGGCAGGAAACAATAGATTGCGTCATATTTTTCAGTAAAATGACTCTTGTTATATGAGAAAAATCAGTGTATGATAAATAAGGATGGATATGATGGGAAAGACACAGGCAGTATTGCAAGCAAGGCTTGCGATATGGTATGGGGAGATGAAAATGAAAATCAAATGGAATCATCGCTGTGTGAGATGGGGATTGACCGCCTTAGCTGTCATTGTCTGCAGTATGATGCTTTATTTTTTACTGTTTCACAGCGCAAATATTCGGGCCGCATTTCAGACGATTATCGGCATAATGATGCCGGTGGTCTTTGGTTTTATATTGGCTTACCTGTTGTCACCTGTTTTAAATAGCATTGAACGGTGGATTCTTTATCCCCTCAGAAAGCGTCTGAAATTAAAGGAGAGACCTAAGACCCGGCAGAGAACCAGAGGCTTAAGCATTCTGATTACGGCCTGTTTCATTTATCTGGTGATCCACACACTGATAGGCATGCTGGTATCCCAGATTGTTCCCAGTATCGAGAGCATTATTCTGAATTTTGATACTTATATGAACAACTTTACCGGCTGGCTGAATCAGCTGCTGGCAAATAATCCGGATCTCAAGGATTATGTCGTAAATCTGGTGGATCGTTATTCCGTAGAGCTGGAGACTTTTTTAAACGAAACCGTGCTGGTCAAATCCAGCGAACTTATCAGGACAGTTTCCTTAAGTGTGCTGGGCTTTCTCAAGGGATTATGGGACTTGATTATCGGTTTTATTATCTCAATCTATATTCTGGGCAGCAAAGAAAAATTTGCAATACAGGCAAAGAAGCTGGTCTATGCCTGCTTTGATTCTGATTCCGGCAATGTAATCATTAATAACTTCCGATTTGCTCACAATACCTTTATTGGATTTATCAGCGGCAATATTCTGGATTCCCTGATCGTTGGCCTGATTTGTTTTGTCGGAACTACAATTATGCAGACGCCCTATGCGGCCTTGGTCAGCGTGATTGTGGGAGTGACGAATGTGATTCCCTTTTTCGGGCCGTTTCTGGGAGCTGTTCCCAGCGCAGTGCTGATTCTGGTAGTGGATCCCATGCATCCGCTGAATTGTGTCTATTTTGTGATGTTTATCCTGCTTCTTCAGCAAATTGACGGCAATTTGATCAGTCCGAAGATTCTGGGGGGATCCACGGGTCTGTCCGGCTTCTGGGTTATTTTTTCCATAACGCTGTTCGGCGGGCTGTTCGGCATATTGGGTATGGTTATAGGAGTACCCATTTTTGCCATTATTTACGCAGCGATAAAGTCAAAGGTAAATTCTACGCTGATCAAAAAAAATATATCCATGGAAATGTAAGCTAAATGTATATTAATGCATATTCGGAATTTGAAGCAGCCGGAAACCGGATATACATGGAAAGGGAAAGTTATGAAAATTAAATGGAATAATCGCTATGTGAGATGGGGGCTGACTGCCTTAGTTGTCATTGTTGTCAGTATGTTGTTTTATTATTTACTGTTTCATGGTTCGAATATTAAGGCGGCATTTCAGGTCATTATGGGCATAATGATGCCGGTGGTGTTTGGCCTGATACTGGCATATTTGCTGACGCCTGTTCTGAACAGTATTGAACAGCGGATTTTGTATCCCCTCAGAAAGCGTCTGAAGTTAAAGGAAAAGACTAAGACCCGGCAGAGAACCAGGGGATTGGGGATTCTGATTACAGCCTGCTTATTTTATCTGGTGATTCACACATTGATAGGCATGCTGGTATCCCAGATCGTTCCCAGCATCGAGAGTATTATCCTGAATTTTGATACTTATGTGAACAACTTTACCGGCTGGCTGAATCAGCTGCTGGCAGATAACCCGGATATCAAGGATTATGTCATGAATCTGGTGGATCGCTATTCCGTGGAGCTGGAGACTTTTTTAAACGAAACCGTGCTGGTCAAATCCAGTGAACTTATCAGGACAGTTTCCTTAAGTGTGCTGAGCTTTCTCAAGGTATTATGGAATTTTATTATCGGTTTTATTATCTCGATCTATATTCTGGGCAGCAAGGAAAAATTTGCAATACAGGCAAAGAAGCTGGTCTATGCCTGCTTTGATTCTGATTCTGGAAATGTGATCATCAATAACTTCCGTTTTGCCCACAATACCTTTATTGGCTTTATCAGCGGCAAAATCTTGGATTCCCTGATCATCGGCCTGCTTTGTTTTGTCGGAACCACGATTATGCAGACGCCCTATGCGGCTCTAGTCAGTCTGATTGTGGGTGTGACAAATGTGATTCCCTTTTTCGGGCCGTTTCTGGGAGCTATTCCCAGTGCAGTGCTGATTCTGGTAGTGGATCCCATGCATCCGCTGAATTGTGTCTATTTTGTAGTGTTCATCCTGATTCTTCAGCAGTTTGACGGTAATCTCATCGGTCCGAAGATTCTGGGGAATTCCACGGGCCTGTCCAGCTTCTGGGTTATTTTTTCCATAACGCTGTTTGGCGGGCTGTTCGGCATATTGGGCATGGTGGTAGGAGTACCCATTTTTGCCATTCTATATACAGCGGTAAAGTCAATAGTAAATTCTACGCTGATCAAAAAGAATATGCCTATTGAAAGTGATGTATATAAAGATATTGAGTGTGTGGACGAGGCGGGAATCCACTCGATAAATCATCTGGAGCGCCGCAGGATCATCAAAGCCAGAAATGCAGTGGGAAAATCCCACAAAGCCGAAAAAACGGAGGAAACCCATGAAGAACTGGTTTCCGGGATGAAGTTTATCAGCAATACGGAAGAGTGGAAGAGAAGAGTCCCTGTGCGCTGGGATGATGCGGATGCTATTGTCCGGAACACTGCAGATTCAGCTGCTACTGCTTCTGTAAATAGGGAAACAGCAGTAGTAGAAGAGTCAGAGGCAACTGATCATGAATAAGGAATATAAGATTCAAAGTCTTTGATATACATGAGGAGGAAATACCGGATATGAGATTATTGATACAAAGAGTGTCTGAAGCCAGTGTATCTGTGAATCATCAGGTTATCGGCTCCATAGGAAAAGGTTTTCTGGTACTAATTGGCATCAGTCAGACAGATACCCCGGGTATTGCAGATAAAATGATCAGAAAAATGCTGGGCCTGCGTATATTTGAGGATGAAAACGGTAAAACCAACCTGTCTTTGCAGGATGTAAATGGCAGCCTGCTTTTGGTGTCACAATTTACACTGTATGCAGACTGCCGCAAAGGAAATCGTCCCTCCTTTATCCATGCAGGCGCTCCGGATATGGCCAACGCTTTATATGAATATATTCTTGCAGAATGCCGAAAGCAAATGCCAGAACAGGCTGAAAAGGTTCAAAGCGGCAGCTTTGGCGCAGATATGAAAATATCTCTGTTAAATGACGGGCCGTTCACTATATGGCTGGATTCGGAGGAGTTAGCCTGAATCAGAATGGTTAAATCATCCTTAGGCGTAAAAAAGTTCCAACTATTCGTTAAAGTTGTCTTTTGCGCATAGTTGGAACTCTTCCTATTCTGCCCTTTCTGAGCCTTTTTCTCTTAAAATTCGAAGATTTTTCAGTCTACATTTCCTGACGCAGATTTTTCAGTTTTTCCAGCAGCTCCAGATCGTCAGCCGTGATTTTAATATTGGCCTGAAGCTCCTGACCATCCGGTGTAATGACTTTACATTCCATAATGGTACCTTCCTGCAGGCCAGCCTTCGTAAATGCTTTTGTAAACTGTACAAACTTCGGATGATTCTTTTTAAACTTATCAATATCGTTTTTTAATCCCAAAAACGCCATAGGATTCATATTATCTGTACCTCATAATTTCTCAAAGCATCACTTTCATTTCATGGCTTTTTTTATGGCTTCCATTAGTTCCTCATAGGTATCGTATGCAGGCAGATCGGGGTTATCTGCTTTGATCTTATCCGTGCTTTTAAATAAAAACCCTGCCTTGCTGGCCTTAATCATGCCCAGATCATTATAGCTGTCACCGCTGGCAATGGTGTCATATCCAATAGATTGCAGCGCCTTTACGGTAGTAAGCTTGGAATTCTCAATACGCATCTTAAAGCCTGTGATCTCCCCGCTTTCAGCAACCTCCAGAGAATTGCAGAATATGGTGGGCCATCCAAGCTTCTGCATCAGCGGGCTGGCAAACTGGGTAAATGTGTCACTGATAATGATAACCTGTGTAAAAGAACGCAGTTCATCCAAAAACGCCTTTGCACCGGGCAGGGGATCAATTCTGGCAATGGTCTCCTGAATTTCTTTCAGTCCCAGTTTATGCTCCCTTAAAATCTCAAGACGCCACCGCATCAATTTGTCATAATCAGGTTCATCACGCGTGGTTCTCTTTAATTCCGGAATACCGCTGGCTTCTGCAAACGCAATCCAAATCTCCGGTACCAATACACCTTCCAAATCCAAACATGTAATATACATATAACATTATCCTCCTATATGTATAGGATTATATCACGTCCGTCAGCCTTTCTCAATAAAAATAAATTCATTTCTTCTTTATCTTCTTTACCTTCTTTATATCTTTATTATCTATGATTTTTTTTGCTTTATCTTTAAAAACCTGAAGCAGACTATCAAAGTCTTCATAATGATTCTGAAGGTCAAAACTCATAATACTCTTATACGGATAAGAAAGCAGTTCATAAGAAATCGATGCATCATAGTTTTCATTCTCCTTCATAATCATCAGAGAATTTACGGAAAAAACATGAAAAATTACGGAATAATTTGCCATGCTCATCAAATATGCATTGGGCAGCATTGAGGGATCCGCCGGATTCCTGGTTTCCTCTGACTCCTCAAGGTAAGCCCGCAGCTCCTTATCCTCTTTCGCCAGGGAAATCAGATAGAGTTCATTCCGATCCATGTAGAAGTATCCTTTGTTAATGGTAATTTTTTTCTGCAGCATATAATGGATCCAAATTGTTAATAATGCCATAATCACGCCCATCGCTATGGCCCACCCGTATCCCCATAATATAAGGGTTCCCAAAAGAATCGCCGCTCCTGCAGCAGTCAGGCTGACTATTAATTTTGTATGATTTTTGGGAATAGGTCTCCAAACCTTAATCGGCCGTTCTTCACGCAAAAAGTCTATTTCCTCCAATGTGTGCTCTCTCCTTGTCCTATCATAGTAATTCTTTGCAAAAGGCTTTTTATTCTTCCTTTTGTTTAGTAATCCTAAAACTATAATATACAAAAAAATGGAGGAATGCAACCCCTAAAGGTTACATTCCTCCATAATATTTTTCTTTTTATTTATTAAAATATGCGAAGAATACATCTCCTTCCGTATTATCCGAGAAGAACTCCAGATAGGATACGGAAAACTCTGATGCATCTGCAGGTACTTCATAAACAACATGATAAGTACAGCTGTCTCTATTGGTAAGGCCAAATTCGGAAGGCATTACCGTACTGGAATCATCCATCTCGATGCCATAGCCGAAATCCTCATCACCATCGCCCAGATCATGCCACTGAATCTGAAAATCGCTGTTGAACATAGGCAGCTCCTCACCAAAAGTATTCTTAACAGTGATCACACAGTCCAGAAGCTGCATGCCTTCGGCAGGTACATAGCCCTCATACTCTGAAGGATAGGATACGGAATCCAAACTCCAATCAAAGAATACGGTTCTGAAAGTATCGCCCACACCTCCCTCTGCGTAGCCGTCTTCATCAGCGCTGATCACGCTGTTTACGGAATTGCCGCAGGCAGTAAACATCATACAAACCATCATCATGGCAGTACAGATCAACACAAATCTCTTACTCGTTTTCATCACTTTCTCCTCCACATTCATTTATGTATTTTGGTTCTCATTTCTAAAATTATGAACCAAAGAAAATTATAGTACGAAAAAAGCGTTTTGTCTACTTCTTTTCATTTTTTTTGCAAAATCATCTTTTCTCTATAATAATACTATATTGCGAGCAAATATATCCCCATATATGCCGGTAAAGATCCCATGGTATTCCTCGAAGCTGACCTTACACTGATAGGTCATAATCTCCATCTCCACGCCAAAAAGCAGAATATGATAGTCCATGCTGTCAAAGCCGCAGGATTCGTAGAAGCGTTTACGGCGGATCCGTTCCTGCAAATTCTTACAGGGGATATCGGGGGTCTCAATCTCCAGCAGCAGCCTTTTATCCTTATGCCTCTCCCGCAGAAGCTGAAGCGCCTGCGCACCATAGCCTCGGCTGCGGGCATCTTCCACAATCGCCAGATAGTCCACCAAAAGCAGATCCTGCCAGAGGAGGGTGATAATCTCTCCCACCAGCTGGCCGTCCTGATCCAGCAGCCCCAGGATTTCGCTGCTTCCCTCCCGTTGTTTTCTGCGGATCAGCCGAAAGGGCTTTTTCTCGCTGGCAGGGAAAGAGCAGCGGTATAATTTTTTCAGGTCATACAGCTGTTTTGCGGTCAGACTGTCTGTGATACGAAGCATACTGTTAAGGCAGCCCCGGGAAAAAAAGTAAGCCGCAAGCTGCGCTCTTGAGCTGAATTCTTCTGTCTGCAGAAGGTTACTGACTTCCTCCCGTGTATAAAACTGCGCTTCAATCTGCTCGTTTTCCGAGGTATGATCGGCCATCTCCCCTTCTGCATCCACTATGGCAATATAGGTGGTGGTATCGGAGATGGCTACTGCGGCATAGGAGGGCGGCAGGATCGCCCAGATCCTCCTGACCAGGAGACCGGTTTCCTCATACAGCTCCCTTTGGACGCATTCTTCGATGGTTTCATCGTCCTCCAGCATTCCGGCACACAAATTATAGATGGTCTTGTTAATACCCATCCGGAATTCCTGTAACAGGAGCAGCCGCCCCTGGCAAACCGCAATAATGGATACTCCGCTGGGCTTTGCGCCCAGATCCGCCGGAGAAGAAAGCTCTCTGCGGCTGACAATTTCATATTTTTTCTCCCTGCCTGCTTTATTTAAATAGGTCAGTTCATAATTTTT
>CALWLO010000015.1 GCA_944381545.1 uncultured Acetatifactor sp.
CAAAGCGTAGGGCTCTGCCCCGGGCAGGGGCGGGGGCGCAGAAAGGAAGAGAAATGAAGCATTTTTATGGAAAGATCCTGGCGGGGGTACTGTCTCTTGGGCTGTTGCTGGGCAATATGAATCTGACTGCACAGGCGGCGGAGGATACGGGGGAAACTCTTATCAGTACTGCCGCAGAGATTTCGGTTCCCATGCCTTTCCGGGATATGACGGCGGATGAGATCGTTGCGGAGATGGGAACGGGCTGGAATCTGGGCAATACCATGGACGGACATACCGGCTTTACTCCCGGCGAGACTATCTGGCAGAATGTGGAGACGACCCAGGAGCTGATCAAGACTGTACATGATGCGGGCTTTAATACCGTGCGCATACCGGTCACCTGGGGAACCATGATTGATGACAGCAACGGCTATGCCATTGATGATAAATGGATGAGCCGGGTTCAGGATATTGTGGATTACTGCATCAATATGAATATGTATGTAATTATCAACGTCCATCATGACGGTGCGGAGCAGTCCGGCTGGCTGCGTATCGGTGCAGAGGATCTGGAACCGGTGAAGGAAAAGTATGCAGCTGTATGGAACCAGATTGCGGAGCGTTTTAAGGACTATGATGAGCATTTGATCTTTGAGTCCATGAACGAGGTGGTAGGCCCGGACAACAGTAATGCCGGTATTGCCAAGGATACTCAGGTAATCATGGAACTGAATCAGATCTTTGTGGATACGGTGCGCGCTACCGGTTCCAACAATGTGTACCGCTGGCTATCTGTTCCCGGAAGATATACCAATATTATCAATACCACTTCCCAGGAAGCGGGCTTTGCTCTGCCCGAGGATTCTACTCCCGGCCGTTTGTTTGTGGCGGTACATCATTATGACTGGACATTTGGACTGCTGGAAAATAGGAACGATACTACCTTTGAACTGGCCAACTTTAATAATCTGATCGACCAGTTTGAGGATCTGACGGAGAAATTTACTTCCCAAGGGATCCCTGTTATTTTAGGCGAATATGGTGCCATCAATAAAAATAATACCACAGACCGTGCCTATTACATGGAAGGGATGAACAGGCTTTGTCAGTTAAGCGGTGTGGTTCCGGTATATTGGGATCAGGGCTGGTATGATCTGAGCCTGACGCCGGATTACAGCTTTACCCTTTTTGACAGGGCAACCGGCGAGGAGGTTTATCCGGAAATTATAGACGGTATTATGAGGGGATATTATCTTCAGGGGGAAGCGGATCTGAGCGATATTGAGACGGATACGTCCGTAGCCCCGATAACAGATCTGGGAACCTGGGAAGGTATCGTTACCGCCGCCATGGGAGAGGTTGTGGATATCTCTCTGGCGGATTATGTAGATAAGAGTGCTTTCAATGATACCATTGTATGGAAAAGCGCAGATGAGACGGTAGCTACTGTCAATGCGGACAGTGCTGACCGTTCCGTGTGGGCGGCAAATATTCATGCCGCCGGTATTGGCAGGACGGTAATTACGGCATCTTCCCGTGACGGGGGAGCCATATTGGAGATCCCGGTGGAAGTAAAAGCGCAGTCAGCGGCCAATCCCTGTACGGATATTATTCTGGAGCAGGAAAGCTATGAAGTTATGGAAGATCAGTATTTCTTCTTAAATGCTTCCTTATTGCCCGCTGACACGGATGCGTATTTGACCTATCGTTCCTCCAATCCTGAGGTTGCCACAGTTTCAAAGATCGGTAAGGTAGTGGCTAAAGCGAAAGGAACTGCCTATATTATCATCAGCTCTTCTGATGGTCTGACCAGGGCAGTGCCGGTTACGGTCAAGGAGGCGGAGACAAAGTCAGAAATTGCCCTGGCGCTGAATGTGTATTATAACGATAATGAATTGAGCTATTTCAGCAATGAATATGGAGAGGCCATCCATGTATCCCAGGAGGGACAGTATACCGTTGTATTTGATTGCGGAGAGGATCTGTCTGACAATGCGGTAAATGCGGGGGTAACAGGCCTGAATAACCTAACAGCCATTTATATTAAGGACGACAGTGTGACCAGGAATCAGGCGAAGAAATCTGCGTTGGTAAGCTGTGATATTCTATATGATGAGATCAAGGTGGATGGCGTTTCCTATACAATCCATATGGATACGCCCAAGTCAGCGCTGAAAGCCTCGGGAATCTTTGATACCAACGATCCTGTTAATTCCTGGGACGGCTCTGTGATCGAAGAGGTAACGGTGAACAACCATGTTCTGAACTTCAGTGAAATCGAGAATCCTCAGAGGGTGGAGGTAACCTTTACCCTGTCTAATCTGGTGTTTGAGGAAGGAGCGGCAGAGGTGCAGGCATCCGAGACAACGGGCTTAGAGGCAGAGGAGACTGCTGTGACGGCAACAAATACGCAGCCGGCTGTGGCAGCTGTCAGGATATCTCCTGCCGGCAGCGGCAAGGTTACCTTCGTATCTTCTGATGCATCGGTAGCAGCAGTAAGTAATCTGGCCGTGGCGGATCAGTCAGGTGTAGCCTCCACAGAGGTATATGCGCTGAGCACGGGAACAGCAACCATTACGGCTTATACGGAGAACGGCCTGACCGCTGAAATACAAGTGGATGCCACCGTAACGGAGGAGACGGAAGAGGAAACGGCGGATCTGCAGGAACCCTCCGGAGAGGCGGAAAGCACATCCTCTGACAGTGTAGAGGAAAACGGGGGCAGTGAGGCCAAGGAGGAGGATGCTGCGGCAGTGAGCAGTGAGGCCAAAGCAGGAGTCAGCCCGGGATTTATTGCGGGTATGGCAGTTTTGGGAGCGGCCGTATTTGCGGGGGTATTTTTCCTGACGGTAAAGCTGGCTTCCGGCTTGGGCAGGAAAGAAGAGAAATAGAAAGGAAAGAAGCGCAGGGAGAGGATCATTCCTCTCCCTGTCCATATTTTTTGCGGTATTCAGCAGGACTTTCTCCCACATATTTGCGGAACTTTTTATGAAAATAGTCCACATTCCGATAGCCCACCTTTTCGGCAACCTCATATACCTTGTAGGCATTGCTTAAAAGCAGTTCCTTGGAATGCTCAATACGCATATGATCAATATAGGAATTGAAATTCTCACCTACGGTTTTGCTGAAGATTTTTCCCAGATAAGCGCTGTTATATCCAAACAGGGGAGCAATGGTCTCCAGCTTGATATTGTTCTGATAATTATGCTCTATGTAGTAAAGGATATCATCCATGATATTGTTGCGGGAAGGATTGCCCGTGGCGTTCATAATCATTTCAAACTGTTCGGACAAAAACTGGATAATCTCGTACATATAGGCTTTCTGGTCAATGATATTGATCACTGCCGAGTTCCCGCTGAACGGTATGGCGCTGTTGGGATAGAGGACGGATATCTTTTCCTTGATCTGCAGATACAGATCTGTCAGAAACAGCTTTACCTCGGAGATGTCATTCCCCACATTATACAGGTATTCCTCCAGAGAGAACAGCGTCTTTGCCACGTTGTTGCGGTTAAAGGTTTGCAGATACCCTACCAGAAGATCTGCATTTTGCTTAAGATACTCGGGAGTGATCCGATTGGTATTGACTTTTAAGTCCGGCAGCTCGTCATAGCCCAGGGTATGCTGCCCCTGGATGCAGAAAAACCTGCGGTGGATTAGCGTCAACGCATCCTCATAGGAAAGATGTACATCCTCCAAAGCATAAACAGGGCGCCCATAGGCCAGGAATAAAGTATCCATGGGGCTGCCCTTCTGAGGGGGATTGCTTCCCTGGTAATGCATCAGGAAATCTTGAAAGCGTCTCAGTGCATAGTCACCCTTCAGGAGGATGACCTTCTTCTGGTTCTCCTCAAAATCATTAAAGGTATGCTGACCGTGATTGCTTACCTGAAGCAAGTCCGCAAAGCTGTAGAAAGGCGAATCCTTAGCCTGGCTGAAGCTTTCATAGATGACAATCTGATAGACATTGGCACTAAGCTCCAGCGGTTCGATATCGTTGTCGCTTAGCAGGGTGGGCAGATCCTCCAGGCCAAGGACAATATCATGGAGGATTGCATCCTTTGCCTTCTGACGGATATGTTCCAGATGGTTCATATTGCGGAATTGACCGTCCAATGAGGCTTTGGTCCGGCGGACGGCCTGTAGCAGCTCGTCCTCATCCAGAGGTTTGGTCAGATAATTTTCCACGCCGTAGCGGATGGCGGTCTGGGCATACTTAAAGTCAGAAAAGCCGCTGATAATAATGAATTTGCAGGGCAGTCCCTGTTCGTAGCAGCGCTTCACCACCTCTAGTCCGGTGATTTTAGGCATGCGGATATCCATGAGCACCAGCTCGGGGCGCAGCTGCCGGATCAGGGAAAGGGCAGCCTCGCCGTTGGCGGCGTCTCCGCAGACCTGGAAGCCTTCTGTCTCCCAATCCATGATACAGCGCAAACCGTTTCGGATATATTCTTCATCATCAACGATTAAAATCTTATACATATAGTACTCCCATTCTGAAATATGTCTGGTAACAGTATAAAAGAATTTAAAAATATCGTCAAGTCGGGTTCATGTTTTGCTTGATTTTTACAGGTGGTTTTAGTATAGTAATAGAAGGGTTTTCTTATGCAGAATCTTATGCAGACCGAATGGACGAAAGGAACGGAAAGATGGTCAATGTAGCAGTGGATGCAATGGGCGGGGACAATGCCCCGGTGGAAATTATTAAAGGCGCTGTAGATGCGGTAAATGCCAATAAAGAGATCAAGGTTTTTTTGGTGGGCAGGGAGACTGTCATCAAGGAGGAGCTTGCAAAATATACATATGATATGACACAGGTGGAGATTGTGCATGCCTCGGAGGTGATCGAGACGGCGGAGCCGCCGGTAATGGCGATTCGTAAAAAGAAGGATTCTTCCATTGTGAAAGCGCTCTATCTGGTAAAGGATGGCACCTGCGATGCGTTTGTGTCCTCCGGCAGTACCGGTGCGGTACTGGTGGGCGGACAGGTGATCGTGGGAAGGATAGGGGGCGTGGAGAGACCTCCCCTGGCGCCTCTGATCCCCACGGAGAATGGCGCCAGCCTGCTGATCGACTGCGGTGCCAATGTGGATGCCAGGCCCTCTCATCTGGTACAGTTTGCCCGGATGGGATCTATTTATATGGAGAGCATTATGGGGATAAAGAATCCCCGGGTGGGTATTGTAAATATCGGGGCGGAGGAGGAAAAGGGCAATGCGCTGGTCAAGGAGACCTTTCCTCTGCTGAAGAATTGCTCGGATATCCATTTCATCGGCAGCGTAGAGGCCCGGGATATTCCCGCAGGCGTAGCGGACGTGGTGGTCTGCGAGGCTTTTGTGGGTAATGTGATCCTGAAGATGTATGAGGGTGTGGGAGCAACGCTGATCAGAAAGGTGAAGGGGGGGATGATGACTTCCCTGCGCAGCAAGATCGGCGCCCTGCTGGTGAAGCCTGCTTTGAAGAAGACACTGAAGAGCTTTGATATGCAGGAGTATGGCGGAGCTCCTATGCTGGGATTAAACGGGCTGGTAGTAAAGACTCACGGAAGCGCTACTGCGGTGGAGATTAAGAATACGATTCTGCAGTGCCTGGAGTTTCAGCAGCAGCGGATTAATGAAAAGATCCGGGAAAAATTATCACCCCAGGCTTGATGGAGGAAACGGGATATGGAATTGGAGAAGATCAGAAAGATCGTAGCGGAGATTCTGAATATCGATCCGGAGGAAGTAAAGCCGGAAAGCCGCTTTATTGAGGATCTGAGCGCAGATTCCCTGGATGTGTTCCAGATCATCATGGGGATTGAGGAAGAGTTTGATATTGAGATATCGTCGGAGGCGGCGGAGAAGGTAGCCACAGTGGGAGAAGCGCTAGAGCTGCTCCGCAGCACAGTAAAAGATTAGGTTTGAAGGCTGCGCTTTCAAAGAAGTAAGTCTGGAATATTCCTGAATCCTGGGATTCAGGAATATTTTCACGAAGAGGATGAACATCATGAGAGAGGGATATAGTTTATCGCTGCTGGAAGAGAGAATCGGATACACATTTCAGAATACCGCCCTGTTAAAGCAGGCGCTGACGCACAGCTCCTATGCCAATGAAAGGCAGATCCGTAAGACCGGCAATTATGAACGTCTGGAGTTTTTAGGGGATGCGGTGCTGGAGCTGGTAAGCAGTGAATTTTTATTTCGGGAGCATCCCCAGATGCCGGAGGGAGATCTGACTAAATTGCGGGCTTCCATGGTATGTGAACCGGCGCTGGCTTTTTGCGCCAGGGATATTCAGCTGGAGAAATTCATGCTGTTGGGAAAAGGGGAAGAAAGCAGCGGCGGGCGCATGCGGGATTCCATTACCTCCGATGTCATGGAGGCGGTGATCGGTGCGATCTATCTGGATGGGGGCATGGCTCCGGCCAAGGCCTATATAGACCGGTTTATTCTGTCTGACCTGGAGCATAAGAGATTATTTTATGACAGCAAGAGTAACCTGCAGGAGGTAGTTCAGGGAAAATTGAAAAAAGATCTGGAATATGAACTGCTCCAGGTGCAGGGCCCTGAACATAACCAGACCTTCAGTGTCAGGGTGCTTATGGAAGGAGAGGTATTGGGAACCGGAGAGGGACATACCAAAAAGGCGGCGGAGCAGCAGGCAGCTTATGAGGCGCTTTTGCTTCTGCAGAGCAGAGGCTATGAACCTGACGGGTTATCATAGGCATCCCGGGGATAGAAAGGTACGGTTTGAAGATGTATTTAAAGAGTATTGAGATACACGGATTTAAATCCTTTGCCAATAAGATCAATTTTCAATTTCATAACGGCATTACCGGCATTGTGGGGCCTAACGGCAGCGGCAAGAGCAATGTGGCGGATGCCGTCAGATGGGTGCTGGGGGAACAGCGGATCAAGCAGCTCCGCGGCGCCAGTATGCAGGATGTTATTTTCTCGGGCACAGAGACCAGGAAGCCCTTAAGCTATGCTTATGTGGCCATTACCCTGGATAATTCCGACCACCAGCTGGCCATTGATTTTGATGAGGTTACTGTGGCAAGGAGAATCTACCGTTCCGGAGAAAGTGAATATCTGATCAACGGATCCCCCAGCCGTTTAAAGGATGTCAATGAGCTGTTCTATGATACCGGTATCGGCAAGGAGGGCTATTCCATCATCGGCCAGGGCCAGATCGATAAGATCTTAAGCGGTAAGCCGGAGGAGAGAAGGGAGTTGTTTGACGAAGCCGCCGGTATTGTCAAATTCAAGCGCCGGAAGGCGGCGGCCCAGAATAAGCTGGAGAATGAGAAGCAGAATCTGGTGCGTGTCACGGATATCCTGGCCGAGCTGGAGAAGCAGACAGGCCCCTTGGAGAAGCAGTCCGAGGTGGCAAAGATCTATCTGAAAAAAAAGGAAGAATTAAAAAACCTGGATGTGAATGTTTTTCTGCTGGAGAATGACCGTCTGAAGACGCAGCTGGAGGAGATCGGGGAGAAGCACCGGATCGCCGGGGAAGAGCTGCAGGAGACCACTGGCAGATATGAGCGTATCAGGGAAGAGTACGAGCAGATACAGTCCCAGATAGAGGCATTGGACGAGGCCATTGAAAATGCCAGAACCAGCCTGAATGATACAGGGCTTTTGCGGGGCAGGCTGGAGGGTGAGATCGCCGTGCTGAAGGAGCAGATCAATTCCGCCAATGCCAATGAAGCTCATCTGAGGAGCCGTAAGGAGACTGTGGAGAGGGAGATCGCCGCCAAAAGCCGGAACAAGGAGGATATTCTGAACCAGAAGTCTCAGATTGACCGGCAGGTACAGGAGATCACCCGTACCAGGGATGAGGTCAGAGAACGGCTGGATTCCATACAAAGGGAAATAGAGGAGCTGAATACCCATATTGAGACCGGCAAGAATACGATTATCGGAGAATTGAACCAGAGGGCGACGATCAAATCCCGGCTGGGGCGTTACGATACCATGACGGAGCAGATCAATATTCGTAAGGCAGAACTGAATTCCCGGATCCTGCAGGCCAAATCCGAGGAGGAGGCCAGGGAGGAAAATATCCGTCAGCTGGAGGAGAGCTTTGCCCGAATTACGGATAAGCTGCACAGGATGAATGAAGAGGCTGCGGACAAGGAGACGCAGCTGGGAGAGATCCGAAAGAGCCTGGCGGATCAGGATCAGAAGCTGCGGGAGACCCAGCAGAGCTATCATCAGGAGAAGTCCCGTTTGGAGGCTCTGTCGAATATTACCGAGCGGTATGAGGGCTACGGCGGCAGCGTGAAAAAGGTCATGGAACAGAAGGATCAGGTAGAGGGCATCATCGGTGTCGTAGCGGATATTATCCAGGTGGAGAAGAAATATGAGACAGCCATCGAGACGGCGCTGGGCGGCAATATTCAGAATATTGTCACAGATGATGAGACCACGGCCAAGAAGATGATCGCCTATCTGAAGGAGCATAAGGCCGGAAGGGCAACATTCCTGCCCCTGACCAGTATTACTCACCATCAGGAGTTTAAGACGCCCCAGGTGCTGAAGGAAGAGGGCGTCATCGGTATGGCGGATGAACTGGTTGGGACAGATAAAAGATACCGCAATGTGGCGAAAGCCATGCTGGGACGTATTGTGGTAGTAGATCATGTGGACAATGCGGTCAGGATCGCCAGAAAGTATGATTACAGCATACGTATGGTCACCATCGAAGGGGAACTGCTGGTGCCCGGAGGCGCCATCAGCGGCGGAGCCTTTAAAAACAGCAGTAATCTGCTGGGGCGGCGCCGGGAGATGGAGGAACTGGAGAAGAAGATCCGCAAGCTGGCTCAGGATATCGAGGACTGCAATCAGGCGATAGAGGAAACCAAGAACCGCAGAAACAGGCTGCGTATGGAGGCGGAGAGCTTGCGGGCCGATATCCAGAGAGGCTCCATTGAGCAGAATACTGCCAGAATCAGTATTTCCCAGGCCAGAGAACGTATGGCGGAAGAGGAAGAGGGCTTCGATTCCATGAAGAAGGAGGAGAAGGAAATCGAGACCCGGATGCAGGAAATTATCAGCGGTAAGGAAGAGATTCAGAAGGAGTTGTCTGCCAGTGAGGAGTTGGAAAGGCATACTCAGGAACAGATCACTCTGTGGCAGAAGCAGCTGGAGGAGAGCCGCCAGGAGGAGTCGGAAGCTTCTGCTCATGTGACGGAGTGGGAGCTGAAAGTGGAGAAGATGCTGCAGACCCAGGAATTCCATCAGACCAATGTGGATCGCATTAACGGGGAGATGGAACGTTCAGAGAAGGAGTTAGGGGAGATCAGGGAAGCGCTGCAGATCAATGAGCAGGATGTAGCGGAAAAGAGCAGCCATATCCGTGAGATCCAAGAGACCATTGCAGCCTCCCATGATGTACAGACACAGTCGGAGACCAGGCTGAAAGAGGATATTGCCCGGAAAGAGGCAATGAGCAGTCAGCAAAAGAACTTTTTTGCCGCCAGGGAAGAGCTGTCTGAGCGCATGACGGCGCTGGATAAGGAGGTCTACAGGCTTTCCACCCAGAAGGAGCGTCTGGAAGAAGCCGTCGCTGCTCAGATCAATTATATGTGGGATGAATACGAGATCACCTTAAGCGATGCCATGGCGATCCGCAGCCAGGAGATGACGGATCTGCCGGCCATGAAGCGGGAGATTGCCGGCCTGAAGGAGCAGATCAAAAAACTGGGCGACGTGAATGTGAATGCGATAGAGGACTATAAAAACCTGATGGAGCGGTATACCTTTATGAAGACCCAGCATGACGATTTGGTGGAAGCGGAGAAGACGCTGGAGGGTATCATCCAGGAACTGGACAGCGCCATGAGAAAGCAGTTCCAGGAGAAGTTTTCAGAGATCAGCAGGGAGTTTGATAAAGTGTTTAAGGAGCTGTTCGGCGGCGGTAAGGGCACTCTGGAACTGATGGAGGAAGAGGATATCCTGGAGGCGGGGGTGAGGATCATTGCACAGCCCCCAGGAAAGAAGCTGCAGAATATGATGCAGCTATCCGGCGGCGAGAAAGCGCTGACCGCCATAGCCCTGCTGTTTGCGATTCAGAACCTGAAGCCTTCCCCGTTCTGTCTGCTGGATGAAATCGAGGCGGCCCTGGATGAATCCAATGTGTCCCGCTATGCCAGATATTTACATAAACTGACTAAGCATACCCAGTTTATTGTGATTACCCACAGAAGAGGCACCATGGAGAGGGCCGACCGGCTGTACGGCATTACCATGCAGGAAAAGGGAGTGTCCACGCTGGTAAGTGTGAACCTGGTGGATAAGGATCTGACATAACTTTGACATATCCGAAGAAAGGAGACGGTGTATGGGCGAGGAAAAAAGGGGCTTTTTCAGCCGTTTAAAGGAGGGCCTGAGTAAGACACGGAATAATATTGTAAGGGGAATCGACAGTGTTTTCAGCGGTTTTTCTTCCATTGACGAGGATTTCTATGAGGAACTGGAGGAGATCCTGATTATGGGGGATATCGGGGTCAATGCCACGGGAGAGATCGTAGAGCGTCTGAAGGCCCAGGTAAGGGAGCAGCATATCAAGGAGCCGGCGGCCTGCAAACAGCTGCTTATCGACAGCATCCGGGAGCAGATGCGGGTGGATGAGACGGCATATGATTTTGAGCATCAGCAGTCCGTGATCATGGTGATCGGCGTCAACGGTGTGGGTAAGACCACCTCAGTGGGCAAGCTGGCCGGCAAGCTGAAGGACAACGGCCTGAAGGTGCTGATTGCGGCGGCGGATACTTTCCGGGCGGCAGCGGGAGACCAGCTGGGAGAGTGGGCAAAAAGAGCGGGCGTGGATATGATCGGCGGCAGGGAAGGCACCGATCCGGCCAGCGTGGTGTTTGATGCGGTGAATGCGGCTAAGGCGCGCCATGCAGATGTGCTGCTGATTGATACGGCGGGGCGTCTGCACAATAAAAAGAACCTGATGGAGGAGCTGCGGAAGATGAACCGGATCATTGACCGGGAATTTCCCAATGCCCATCGGGAGAATCTGATTGTTTTAGATGGCACTACCGGGCAGAATGCCTTGGTGCAGGCCCGGGAGTTTGGCGAAGTGGCGCAGCTGACCGGCATTATCCTGACCAAGATGGACGGTACAGCCAAGGGAGGGATCGCCGTGGCCATTCAGTCCCAGCTGCAGGTGCCGGTAAAATATATCGGCGTGGGGGAGACTATCGAGGATCTTCAGAAGTTCAATTCGGATGAATTTGTAAATGCGCTGTTTGACGTGGAACCGCAGGAAGAGAGAGGTACGGAATACTAAATAAGGAGAAATGATATGCTGACATTAGATTGTTTTGAAGAAGCTTCTGAGATTGTAAAAAGAGTTACCTTGGAGACAAAGCTGGTATACAGTGATTTTCTGAGCAATCAGACCGGGAACAAGGTATATCTGAAGCCGGAAAATATGCAGTTAACCGGCGCATACAAGGTGCGGGGAGCTTATTATAAGATGAGCACCCTGTCGGAGGAGGAAAGGGCAAAGGGACTGATTACCGCCTCAGCAGGCAATCATGCCCAGGGCGTGGCTTATGCGGCGAAATGCTATGGAGCCAAGGCTACCATTGTGATGCCTACCACCACTCCTCTGATGAAGGTCAACCGGACCAAAAGCTATGGCGCTGATGTGGTGCTGTATGGAGATGTATATGATGAGGCCTGCGCCAAGGCTTATGAACTGGCCGAGGAGCACGGCTATACCTTTATCCATCCCTTTGATGACCTGACGGTGGCCACGGGACAGGGAACCATTGCTATGGAAATCGTCAAGGAGCTGCCCCTGGTGGATTATATTCTTGTACCCATCGGAGGAGGAGGCCTGGCTACCGGCGTATCCACCCTGGCAAAGCTTTTAAATCCCAAGATCAAGGTGATCGGTGTGGAGCCTGCCGGGGCTAATTGTATGCAGGAATCCTTAAAAGCAGGTAAGGTGGTGACGCTGCCCGGCGTCAATACCATTGCTGACGGCACGGCAGTGAAGACTCCAGGCAGTAAGCTCTTTCCTTATATCCAGCAAAACCTGGATGATATTATCACCGTTAAGGATGAGGAGCTGGTGGTGGCATTTTTGGATATGGTGGAAAACCATAAGATGGTAGTGGAAAATTCCGGCCTTCTGTCCGTGGCGGCAGTTAAGCATCTGGGAGTAAAGGATGAAAAAGTGGTTGCGATCTTAAGCGGCGGCAATATGGATGTGATTACCATGTCTTCCGTGGTACAGCAGGGACTGATTTTCCGGGACAGGATCTTCACCGTATCCGTGCTGCTGCCGGACAAGCCGGGAGAACTGTGCAGGGTGTCAGGAGTGATTGCCAAGGAAAACGGTAATGTGATCAAATTGGAGCATAACCAGTTTGTCTCCACCAACCGCAATGCGGCAGTGGAGCTGCGGATTACCATGGAGGCTTTCGGTACAGAGCATAAGCATCAGATCATGGAAGCGCTGGAGCGGGAAGGATACAAACCGAAACTGGTGCGTACCAATATTTAGAGCAGTGCCATACATAATGATGTCAGGGAATAAAAGAAGTATAATAAAGCAGAGATGCCGTATACTGATAAGGAATCCGCATATATGATGTATGCGGATTTTTGTAACAGTTCAGCCATAACCTGTATGACAGGCAAAGCATGCCTGCAGGAATTAGCTTGTCGTACAGACAGAACGATTGCGATTTTATCAGAGGAGGAAATCAGGAGGCAGAGAAAATGGGCGATAAGAAACAGAAAGTAAATATGGTGAAACATAAAGGGCGAAATCAGAATATCCGAAATTATCTGTTGATTACGGCAGCCAGTGTGGTGTATTCGGCAGCAGTCAGTTTATTTCTGGATCCTAACTCCCTGGCGCCCGGCGGGGTGACCGGTATTGCCATCATCTTAAACAGATTGATTCCGGTGGAAACAGGAACTCTGATTCTGTTGATTAATATTCCGATTCTTCTTTTGGGAGCATGGAAATTCGGACTGCGCTTTATTCTGTCCACTATTTACAGTACCGTTTTGATTTCTCTGTTTACCAATCTACTTTCCGGCATAGAACCGCTTACCAGGGATCCGCTGCTGGCAGCTCTGGTGGGGGGGAGCCTGACTGCCGTAGGTATCGGCTGGGTGTTCAAAGCGGGAGCCACCACGGGGGGTACGGATATTATCGTGAAGCTTTTGCGGCGGAAAATGCCCCATCTGAAGACCAGCAGGCTGTTTCTCGCAGTGGATGCTGTCATAGTAATCGCTTCTGCTTTTGTTTTCCGGGATATTGATGTGGCGCTGTATGCGGGGCTGACGGTCACAGTGATTTCTCTGGTCATGGATCTGGTGCTTTACGGCAGGGATGAGGCAAAGCTGGTCTTTATCATCAGCGATAATTCTGAGCGGATCACAAAGCGCTTTTTGGAGGAACTGGATATTGGCGTCACTTATATACAGGGAACCGGCGCTTTCAGCGGCAGAGAAAAGCAGGTAATCCTTTGTGCGGTGAAAAAGGCCATGGCACCTAAGGCGGAGGTGATCGTCAAGGAAGAGGATCCCCAGGCTTTTATGATTATCACCAGCGCCACGGAGATTTATGGAGAGGGGTATAAGAGCTATTTCAGTGAAAAAATATAGTCCGGAAAGAGGATGGATACAGCAGCCAAGACATACAGTCAGTGACGGAGGGCAGAATGGACGATACCTATCAAAAACAGGGATATCTGTATGATGATTTCCGAATGTTTCATATTCTGGATCAGGGAAAAAAGAAAATTCCTTTTCATTATCATGATTTTTATAAAGTGCTGGTGCTTCTTAGAGGGAATGTGAGCTACAGTATTGAGGGGCGGTCCTACCGGCTCAGCCCCTATGATATCGTGCTGGTGAGCAGCGGTAGCATTCATCGGCCCGAGGTGGGGGACGGCGAACCTTATGAGAGGATTATTTTCTATATTTCCAAAGATTATTTGGAACGATATAAAAGCCAGGAGTGCGACCTGGCTTTCTGTTTCAGCCGTGCAGAGGAGGAGAAGTCGGATGTACTGCGCTTCCCGGCGCTGGTCAGTACCAGGCTGATGGAGGTGGTAGGGCGTCTGGAGGAGAATGGCAGTGCGGGCGGTTATGGGGCCGGACTCTATGCCGAGGCAGTATTTACTGAGTTTATGATTCTGATGTGCCGGGCCTGCCAGCAGCAGCCGGATTGTTTCAGCCGGAATATCACTTATAATCAGAAGATGATCGACCTGCTGCGTTATATCAATAGTCATCTGGGAGAGACGTTGTTGATTGATGAACTCGCACACCGGTTTTTCATCAGTAAATATCATATGATGCGCCAGTTTAAGGAGGAGACCGGCTATACCATACATAGCTATATTACGGAAAAGCGCATTCTGGCTGCAAGAGACCTGATCCTGGCGGGGGAATCGGCGAAAAATGCATGCTTTGCCTGCGGCTTTCGCGATTATTCTACCTTTTCCAGAGCCTTCAGCCTGCGTATGGGAAAAAGTCCCTCCAACTGTAAAGAAAAAATACTTGACAGCATGTAACAAGTATTGTATGATAGCAAAGGTGAGCGGCTGGCTTGCAGATGGAAAAACGGAGGCGAAGGCATATGGAGAAAATATATCAGCAGGCGCTTCTGTATGATTTCTATGGAGAATTGCTGACAGAGCATCAGCGCAGCATCTATGAAGATGCTGTGTACAATGATCTGTCCCTGGGAGAGATCGCCCAGGAAAGGGGGATCAGCCGACAGGGGGTACATGACCTGATTAAGCGCTGTGATAAGATTTTGCAGGAGTATGAAGCAAAGCTCCATCTGGTGAAAAAGTTTATGAATGCCAGAGAGTGTGTAGAGAAGATAATCACGTTGACGGAGGAAAAGGCAGAAACGGAGCAGTATCAGGAAAAGCTGCAGGAGATCCGCCTTTTGGCCACACAGCTGCGCAGTGAATTGTAAAAAGGGTTAATGAGGGTTGGTTATGGCATTTGAAAGTCTGACGGATAAACTTCAGAAAGTATTTAAGAATCTGCGGAGCAAAGGACGTCTGACAGAAGAGGATGTACGGGCAGCGCTGAAAGAAGTAAAGATGGCGCTGCTGGAAGCGGATGTAAACTTCAAGGTAGTTAAGCAGTTTATCAAGGGCGTGGAAGAGAGAGCCATCGGGCAGGATGTAATGAATGGCCTGAATCCCGGACAGATGGTGATAAAGATCGTAAACGAAGAACTGATTGCTCTGATGGGCAGTGAGACTACAGAGATCGCCATGCAGCCTGGGAAAGCCATTACCGTGATTATGATGGTGGGTCTGCAGGGCGCCGGTAAGACCACGGCAACCGCCAAGATCGCCGGCAAACTGAAGCTGAAGGGCAAAAAATCCTTGCTGGTGGCCTGTGATATCTACAGACCGGCAGCCATTGAACAGCTGCAGATCAACGGCAGGAAGCAGGAAGTGGATGTTTTTTCCCTGGGCTGTGAACACAAGCCGGTGGAGATTGCCAGAGAAGCTATTGCCTATGCAGAGAAAAACGGGCATAATGTGGTGATTCTCGATACAGCCGGCCGTCTTCATGTGGATGAAGCGATGATGCAGGAGCTGCAGGAGATCAAAGAACAGATTACTGTGCATCAGACATTGCTGGTAGTGGATGCCATGACCGGTCAGGATGCTGTAAATGTAGCTAAGGAGTTTGATGAAAAAGTCGGTATCGACGGCGTAGTACTGACCAAGATGGATGGCGACACCAGAGGCGGTGCGGCATTGTCCATCAAGGCGGTAACCGGAAAGGCGATCCTCTATGTGGGAATGGGCGAGAAGCTGTCCGATATGGAGCAGTTTTATCCCGACCGTATGGCAAGCCGGATCCTGGGGATGGGTGATGTGCTGTCCCTGATTGATAAGGCAGCGGCCAATTTGGAGCTTGACGAGGATAAGAGCCGGGAGATGGCAGGCCGCATGAAGAAGGGTAAATTTGACTTTGAGGATTACCTGGAAAGTATGAAGCAAATGCGGAAAATGGGCGGCTTAAGCAGTATCCTGAGTATGCTGCCCGGTATGGGCATCAAAGGCGGTGATCTGGAGTCCTTGGTGGACGAAAAGCAGCTGGCGCATATGGAAGCCATTGTATTGTCCATGACTCCTGAAGAGAGACGCAATCCCAAATTGCTGAATCCCAGGAGAAAGCATCGTATTGCCAGAGGCGCCGGTGTGGATATCAGTGTGGTGAACCGTTTTATCAAGCAGTTTGAACAGAGCCAGAAGATGATGAAACAGTTTGGCGGCGGTAAGCGGCGTAGCATGATGGGAGGCTTTCCGGGCATGGGAGGCGGCAGATTCCCTTTTTAACAGAAAACAAGCAGATACGTACTTTGATGAAGTACTTATCATAGAAAAACAAAAACATAGTATTTTACGGAGGTAAAGAAAAATGGCAGTTAAGATCAGATTAAGAAGAATGGGACAGAAGAAAGCTCCTTTTTATAGAATCATTGTGGCAGATTCCCGTTCCCCCAGAGATGGCAGATTTATCGAAGAGATCGGTACTTATGATCCTTCCACCGATCCCAGCACTTTCAAGATTGATGAGGAGTTAGCTAAGAAGTGGCTGGCAAACGGCGCTCAGCCCACAGAAGTAGTTGGCAAGCTTTTCAAGGCTGCGGGGATTGAGAAGTAATCACGTGGAGGAAAATATGAAGGAATTAGTTGAAGTGATTGCAAAAGCCCTTGTGGATCACCCGGATGAGGTTGTTGTAACAGAGAAGAACGAGGGCAGAAACATTGTGGTAGAGCTTCATGTTGCAGCATCCGATATGGGTAAAGTCATTGGCAAGCAGGGCAGAATTGCGAAAGCAATACGTTCTGTAGTGAAAGCAGCATCTTCCAGGGAAAATAAGACCGTAGACGTGGAGATCGTATAAGGATGCGGCTTATGAAGGATATAAGCTGCTGACAGGCAGAAAGAAACTGGCGAAGCATGCATTACGTATGTTTCGCCTTGTTTACATTTCGGAAGAAAGGTTTTTCATATGGAAGAGTTTTTACAGGTGGGTGTGATCACATCTACCCATGGTGTGAGGGGAGAAGTAAAGGTGTTCCCCACTACGGATGATGTGAAACGGTTCAAAAAACTGAAGGAAGTTCTTTTGGATACCGGCAGGGGGAAGCTTGCGCTGGAGATTGAAGGTGTGAAATTCTTCAAACAAATGGTGATTCTGAAGTTTAAAGGGATTGATACCCTGGATGATGTGGCAAAATATCGTCAGGCAGGACTGTATGTGACCAGAGAGAACGCAGTGAAGCTGGGCAGGGACGAATATTTTATTGCAGACCTGATTGGTGTGGATATATTCGATGAGGAGGAGCAGCAGATCGGCGTACTGGTGGATGTGATGGAGACCGGGGCAAATGACGTATATGTGATCCGCAGGACGGATGGCGGGGAATTACTGCTGCCCGCAATTAAACAATGTGTGCTGGATGTGGATGTGCAGCAGCGCCGTATGAAGGTGCATTTGCTGAAAGGCCTGTGAAACGGGCAGATGGGAGCTTAGATGAAATTTCATATCTTAACGCTTTTCCCGGAGATGCTGGAGCATGGGCTGCATCAGAGCATTCTGGGCAAGGCGGCGGCGAAAGGGAAACTGTCCTTTCATATCGTGAATATCCGGGATTATACCCAGGATAAGCATGGGAAGGTGGATGATTATCCTTACGGAGGCGGGGCCGGAATGCTCATCCAGGCCCAGCCGGTTTATGATGCCTATCAGTCCCTGCTGCGAAAACCGGAGAAGAAAATGTGCATAACAGCCACAGAGACCGCAGAGCCGGTAAAAAAACTGCGAACGATCTATGTAACGCCCCAGGGCAGGACATTTACCCAGGATATGGCCAGGGAATTTGCCCGGGAAGAGGAACTGGTATTTCTCTGCGGGCATTATGAGGGAATTGATGAACGGGTACTGGAGGAGATTGTAACGGATCATGTGTCCATCGGGGATTATGTGCTGACCGGCGGAGAACTGCCTGCCATGGTCATGATTGACGCCATTGCCAGGTTAGTTCCCGGCGTGCTGCACAATGGGGAGTCAGCCGAGACAGAAACCTTCCATAATCATTTACTGGAGTATCCCCAGTATTCCCGGCCTGAGGTGTGGCATGACAAGCAGGTGCCGGAGGTGCTCTTGTCCGGTAATCACAAGCGCATTGAGACCTGGCGGCTGGAGCAGTCCATGGTGCGAACCCGGGAGAGAAGACCGGATCTGTATCTGCAGTATCAGACGAAGCAGAAGATCATCCACACACTGGCGAAGCAGAAACGCAAATATATTCATATGATGGAGCAGCTGGCAAGGGGTATGGCGCACATGGTATATCAAAAGGATGTCAATGTACTGCTGCAGGTGGAAGGCAGTCGGAGCTATGCCATATATGCCGAGTCCCCGGCTGCTGCCGGAATGCTGATGGAAAGCCTCGGCGGTGCGGGGATGCTGCAGCAGGAGAGGTTTAGTCTGGTGACCTGCCAGGAGACGATCAGAGAGCTTTTGCAGGATCAGTATGGCCTTAAGGTGAAAAACGTCTGTTATCAGGCCTGCTATACCCGAAAGGAGATGCTGCGGGTGTCCTGTCGGAATATCCGCCGTCTGACCGAGTCAGACCTTCCGTATATCGTTTCCCATTATCAGGATCGTGATGAAGCTTATCTGCAGCAGCGGATCCGGGCAGGGGCACTCTTTGGCATCTGCAAGGACGGAGAGGAACAGCTGTCAGGCTTTATCGGTCTGCATGAAGAGGGAGACATGGGAATGTTGTATGTTGAAAGTAAGCACCGTCGCCAGGGGCTGGCAGCTTCTCTGGAGAGCTGGCTCATTAATGATCAGCTGAAAAGGGGAGAGATTCCTTACTGTCAGATAGAGGAAGGAAATGATGCTGTTGTTGGATTGCAGAAAAAACTGGGATTATATCTGTGTCAGGAGCCAATGTGGAAGCTATTCTTTGGATAATTCCAGCCAGTGCCTGTTTTCCCTGCCAAGTCCCCAGGCTTCCAGAGCGAGATGGTAGGTATCGGTGACCCGGCTGTTGATCTCCTTAATCTCACGGCCCTGCTCCAGCTGAGTGATTCTCAGAGCCGACACCTGGGATTCCAGTTTATCCAGTCGGCCTTCCATACCATCCATCCGGCCGTCCATGCGATCGAAGCGTTCGTCCATGCGATCGAAGCGTTCATCCATGCAATCGAGACGTCCATCCATGCAATCGAGACGTTCATCCATGTGATCGAGACGTTCATCCATATGATCGAGACGTTCATCCATATGATCGAGACGTTTATCCATGTGATCCAGTTTGCTGTTAATGGGTTCAAGTTTTTTATCCATCATAGCAGAGATGGATTGCAGTAGTAGCTCATCTTTCATAGATTAGTACCTCCTTTGATACGAGTATAGCATGGCGTTGCGGGGAAAGCAACTGAAAAATTTGAGAGCTTTTGAAAAGAAATGCTTGCTTTTTATGAAATACTGTGATAAAATTTCAACGTTGCAAAAAATGAGATGGTCCTCTGTTACAGAATGTATTAAGAACATCAAGTATATTTAGGAGGTTTTACAATGAGCGATATTATTAAAGAGATTGAAGCGGAACAGCTGAAAGCTAACGTTGATGACTTTGAGGTCGGTGATACCGTTAAGGTATATGGTAAGATCAAAGAGGGCAACCGTGAGAGAATCCAGGTATTCGAGGGTGTGGTTCTGAAGAGACAGGGTGGTAGCAACCGGGAAACCTTTACTGTTAGAAAGACTTCCAATGGCATCGGTGTTGAAAAGACCTGGCCGGTACATTCTCCCAATGTAGAGAAGGTTGAAGTAGTCAGAAAGGGTAAGGTAAGGCGGGCTAAGCTGAACTACCTGAGAGACCGTGTAGGTAAGAAAGCCAAGGTAAAAGAGTTAGTTAGATAATCCGGCGAAAGAGGGACAATTACTTTTTTGTAGTTGTCCTTTTCTATTTTATCAGAATGTGTTATACTATTAGGCAGGATGATTTTGGAGGGATAGCAGTGCCACGCAGCAGAGGTCTGAGCTTTTATAAACGAAAGAAAAAAATCAGTTCATCAGCTGTCAGAGAAGTGTTTACCGTGTTGTTTGGAATGGCGGCAGCTGTGTTTATTGCCCTGGTGCTTACTTTCTTCTTTGGCACATATACCAATGTGGTGGGTGTGTCCATGGAACCCAACCTGTATAACGGGCAAAGAGTTTATGTCAATCGTTTCAGCTATACACTGGGAACCCCCAAGGTAGGGGATGTGGTGGTGTTTCTGCCCAACGGGAATAAAAACACCCATTATTATGTGAAACGCGTGGTGGCAGGACCTGGGGATACTGTATGGATCAATGCTGGCGTGCTGTATGTCAATGGCACTGTCAGCCCTTGGGTAAATGTAAAAATCATGGATCCGGGCATTGCGGAGGTGGAGCTTACGCTGGAACTGGGAGAGTATTTCTGTATGGGAGATAATCCCGGCAGCAGCGAGGACAGCCGTTCTGCCAATATCGGCCCGGTAAAGGAACAGGATATTGTGGGGAAAGCCTGGCTGCATCTTGGCAGTGAAGAGAATGGCATAGGGCTTGTCCGTTAAAAGAGGGAAGGAACGCATAGAATATATGAATTATCAATGGTATCCCGGGCATATGACCAAAGCTGTCCGGATGATGCAGGAAAATATTAAGCTGATAGATCTGGTCATCGAATTGGTGGATGCCCGGATTCCTTTCAGCAGCCGCAATCCGGATATTGATAGGCTTGCGGCAGGCAAATCAAGAATTATGCTGTTAAACAAGTCGGATCTGGCGGATCCGATCTATAATCTACAGTGGATCCGCTGCTTTGAGGATCAGGGGGCTCATGTGCTGGAGATCAATTCGAAAACCGGCAGCGGGGTGAAGTCCATCCAGAGTCTGGTTCAGGCGGCATGTCGGGAAAAGCTGGAGAGGGATCGCAGGCGGGGAATTGTAAACCGTCCGATCCGGGCCATGGTGGTGGGAATTCCCAATGTAGGAAAATCTACATTTATCAATGCTTTTGCAGGAAAGGCATGTACCAGGACAGGCAATAAGCCGGGTGTAACCAAGGGCAAACAATGGATCCGTCTGGGAAAAGGGCTGGAGCTTTTGGATACTCCCGGAATCCTGTGGCCGAAGTTTGAGGATCAGCAGGTAGGAATGCGGTTGGCTTTTATCGGTTCCATGAATGATGAAGTGATCATTATGGATGAGCTGGCGTGTGATCTGATTCGCTGTCTGCAGCCGCTTTATCCACAGGCATTATCCCGGCGCTATGACATCAGCGGGACAGGGGAGGCTCCCCAGGTGCTGGCAGAGGTAGCGGAGAGCCGGGGCTGTTATGCCAAAGGGCAGGAGCTGGATTTGGAGAAGGCGGCATCCTTACTGCTGGAGGACTTCCGCAGCGGCAGGCTGGGAAGGCTGACCTTGGAGCGGCCTGATGAAATGGGGCTGCTCCAAAGGGATAACAGAGAGAATGAGTAAAGGGTGGATGACATCAAATGAAAAAATTCATGAAAGAAGTATTAAGTACAGGTTTGTACCTGCTGATTGTGCTATGCCTGACCTATCTGGTTATTGCTTTTGTCGGACAGAGGACGGAGGTAAATGGCGCAAGCATGGAGCCTACGTTAAATCATATGGATAATCTTATCGTAGATAAGATTACCTATAGATTCCGAGATCCGGAGCGTTTTGACATCATTGTTTTTCCCTATCAATATAAGGAAAAGACCTATTTTATCAAGAGGATTATCGGCCTGCCGGGGGAAACGGTACAGATAGATGAGGAGGGACGGATTTATATCAATGGCGAAGTTCTGTATGAGACCTATGGCAGTGAGGTAATCCGGCCTGAGAATATTGGCTTGGCCAGAGAACCCATCACCTTAGGGGAGGATGAGTATTTTGTGCTGGGAGATAACCGGAACAACAGTACGGACAGCCGTATGGAACAGGTGGGCAATATCAAACGGGATGAGATCATCGGCAGAGCCTGGATCCGGATATGGCCCCTTGATAGTATTGGAATACTGAAGCACCAGTAACTGGAGAACATCTGCGACGGGGGTATGGATATGGCAGTCAGCATTTCAGAAGTGAAGGAACAATTACAGGCAGCTTGTGAAAATGAGCTGCCTGCTTTTGTTACACAATTTGAGCGGGAT
Organism: uncultured Acetatifactor sp.; assembly: GCA_944381545.1. GTDB lineage: Bacteria > Bacillota > Clostridia > Lachnospirales > Lachnospiraceae > Acetatifactor. Next base: position 22,206 of record CALWLO010000015.1, read on the forward strand.
CCCAGAAAAGGAGTCATAAAGTGTGTAGAAACAGCCCAAAAACGGCTGGAGGCATTAAAGAAGGAGCGGGAGAGAACAGAAAAGCTGTGGGAGTATGAGCGAAGATATAATCGTTTCTCCTTCATCTGCGGCATTGACGAGGCGGGCCGGGGCCCCCTGGCCGGACCGGTGGTCGCCGGAGCCGTAATATTGCCCAAGAATTGTGATATCTTATATATAAATGATTCCAAGCAACTGTCCGAAAAAAAGAGGGAGGAGCTTTATGAAGAGATCATGGAGAAGGCCGTCGCCGTGGGTGTCGGAATGGCGTCCCCGGCACGGATTGACGAAATCAATATTTTACAGGCTACTTATGAAGCCATGCGTGAGGCTATAAGCAAATTAAGCGTAAAACCCGATATATTATTAAATGATGCGGTGACGATACCTGAAGTTCCCATCCGCCAGGTTCCGATTATCAAAGGGGACGCGAAAAGCATTTCCATCGGTGCG
>CALWLO010000016.1 GCA_944381545.1 uncultured Acetatifactor sp.
AAATACGATCCAGTTCTTCTTTCAGTTCCCTGGTCAGCAGGCTGGTAGTATCTATCACATAGTCCGCCTGCCTTCGAATGGTCTCCAGTACCTTGCGCTCCTGACGCACTCCGTCCTCAATGCGCCCCTCCACAGCCAGCGGATGCACACGCCTGCTCTCCTTGTAGCGCTTGATCAGTACCTCGTCCCCCGCTTCCATGAACAGGATCTCCACATTATACTCTCTCTTTTTCAGCTCCTGAAGGATTTTAGTGGCATCCTCAAAGGACTGATCTGCCCGTACATCCAGCCCCAGCGCCACCTTGGTAATCTCGCTGCCGGGCATGGTAATCAGTTCGGCAAATTTGTGCACCAGCGATACCGGCAGATTATCCACACAGTAATAGCCTGCATCCTCCAGCATTTTCAGAGCAGTACGTTTACCGCCGCCGCTCATTCCCGTAACCACCACGAAACGCATCTTTAGCATGCTCCTTCCTGATACAGTCAACAACCCCGCTACAAGCAACGGGATATCAAGTTTGCAACACTGCGGATCATATTACTCCACAAAGATTACTTCCGGCTCCAGATCCACGGAAAAGAGTTCTTTTACCTTTTCCTGTACATGAGCAATCAGATCCCTCACATCTTCATAGGAAGCATTTCCCGTATTGACAATAAAACCGCAGTGCTTATCCGATACCCTGGCTCCGCCGATCTGAAACCCTCTCAGTCCGGCTTTCATAATCAGTTCTCCTGCGAAATAACCCTCCGGCCGCTTAAAGGTGCTGCCGGCACTGGGATATTCCAGCGGCTGCTTTTCCCGTCTTTTGGATGCCAGCTCATTCATGCGGCTGCGGATGGCTTCCCGGTTGCCGGGGGCAAGCTGCAGTGTTACCTCCACCACGGTAAAAGGATGGGACTTGATCGCACTGGTACGATAACCAAACTCCATAGTCTCATTATCCAGCTCCAGCACATCGCCCTCCTGGTCAATTACCTTAACCCCGGCAACCACCTGGGACATCTCTCCGCCGTAAGCGCCTGCATTCATGACCACTCCTCCGCCTATGGTGCCCGGGATCCCGCTGGCAAATTCAAATCCGGTCAGCCCCTGCTCATAGGCGGCTTTGGCCACTTGAGACATCAACGCCCCTGCCTGGATAATCATCCTGTCTTCCTGGAACCGGATCTGCTGCATCCGGGGTCCTACCCGCAGCACGATACCGGCGTAACCCCTGTCACTGACCAGCAGATTACTGCCATTGCCCATGACCAGAAAGGGCAGTCCCACAATCCGCAGATACCGCTGAATACGCTGCAGCTGCTCCATATTTTCAATCTCCACAAAGCAGTCTGCCTCTCCACCGATCCGAAAGGTGGTATGCCTGTTCATCGGCTCTTTCAACCGTATATTTTCCTGAGGGACAAAACCCGCTATTGTCTGAATCACCGCATCACTTATCATATTCACAGATACCTTCTATCCTCTAATTTAAAATCAGGCCTGCAGCGCCGAAGATACCTGCGTCATTGCCAAGGGTTGCCAGGGCAAACTCTGCATTTCTGCAGCCATGAAAAGCGTATTTTTCATAAGCAGGGCGGATATACGCAAACAAAACCTCCCCCGCCTTGGACACACCGCCGCCGATCACAAACACTTCCGGATTGGCCACCGCTGCCACCGCTGCCAGACCCTTACCCAGATAGTCCCCAAACTGCTGGGCAATCCGGATCGCCACCTGATCCCCGGCCTTCACAGCATCCCACACTGCCTTGGCCGACAGCTTCTGATCACGAAGCACGCTGGGCTGCCGATCCTGCTGCAGATGTCTCTTTGCCAGACGCACCACGCCTGTAGCGGATGCATATTGCTCAAGACAGCCATGGTTGCCGCAGCCGCAGGCCTCCGGCTCAGTATCTTCAATATGAATATGCCCGATCTCGCCTCCTGCTCCGGTAGCGCCGGTCAGAATACTGCCGTTTACAATAATACCGCCGCCCACACCGGTGCCAAGAGTCACTGCCACTAAATTCATATGGCCTTTGCCGCCGCCCTGCCACATCTCGCCGAAAGCCGCTGCATTAGCATCATTAGCCGCCTTTACCGGCAGATTCAGATAAGCATTCAATGCTTTTGGTATGTTGAAAACATCCCAGCCCAGATTCACCGCCCTGTATATCGTACCCTCCGCATCAACAGGGCCGGGAGCGCCTATACCCACGCCCTCGATATCGGATTCTCCAATGTTCATGGAAGCCAGCTGCTTTTTGATGCTGACCGCAATATCCGGCAGGATTCCGGAACCGTTATTTTCCTTCACTGTGGGAATTTCCCATTTTTCCAGCACACCGCCGTCCTGATCAAACAAGCCCAGCTTTACCGTGGTGCCCCCTATATCTACTCCGATTGCATATTTTTTCATGACAGGTCTCTCCTTCTTTATATATACGTTTTTCCTTTCATTTTATGCATCGTCCTCTTCCCTCTTCTTGGCCAGGAATTCTGAACCCGGGTATAAAGCTCCTGCGCTGCATTATAGCCCATTTTCTTCTGACGGTGATTAACCGCAGCGGTCTCGCAGATTACCGCCAGATTACGGCCGGGCCGGATGGGAATATTGTGGCATACGATTTTATTTCCCAAATATTCCGTATATTTTTCTTCCAGCCCCAGGCGGTCATACTCCCTGTCCTTATCCCAATCCTCCAGACGGATCACCAGGTCGATGGACTGGGTCTCCCTCACCGAGGATGCGCCGAACATCGCCTTGATATCCACAATACCGATACCCCGAAGTTCAATAAAATGCTTGGTAATATCCGGTGCACTGCCGATCAGCGTATCATCGCTGACCTTGCGCAGCTCCACCACATCATCGGTAACCAAACGATGCCCACGCTTTACCAGCTCCAGGGCAGCTTCTGACTTGCCGATGCCGCTCTCGCCGGTAATCAGTACTCCTTCGCCATATACATCCACCAACACGCCATGTACGGAAATGCAGGGAGCCAGCTGCACATTGAGCCAGCGAATACACTCCGCCATAAGGGAGGAAGTGGCTTTCTTGGAGGACAGAAGCGGAATTTGATGCTCCAGCGCATACTGCATGAACAGCTCGTCCGGCTTCAGCTCCCGGGAGAATACTATTGCAGGAATCTCATAGGAAAACAGCTTGCCGTAAACCTCCCGCTTGCGGTCTTCGTCCAGTCCTTCCAGATAGGTATATTCCACAAATCCGATGATCTGCAGACGCGTGGCGTCAAAATGCTCAAAATAGCCCGCAAGCTGCAGCGCCGGACGGTTAATATCGGGCTGGGTAATCTTCTTCCTGCCCAGATCCAGCTCCGGCGTCAGATTCTCCAGCTTCATTTTCTCAATCAGATCAGTCAATTTTACAATTGCCATATTCTCCCTCCATAAGTCTTTTTTCCGACCATACTTTCTTTCACTATAGCACATTCCCTGTTTTTATTCAACGAAAGAATCTGTAGATCTCCTCGGCCACGCTCCGGGGAATTTCCGGCACTTCCATCAGCTGCTCCACATCCGCCGCTTTGATCTCCTCCAGTGATTTAAAATGCCGCATCAGGGCCTTGCGCCTTGCAGGGCCGATGCCCGGGATCTCGTCCAACCGGGACTTTACCTGGGCCTTACTGCGCAGGGAGCGGTGATACTCGATGGCAAAACGATGAGCCTCGTCCTGAATCCGGGTAATCAGCTTAAAGCCTTCAGAATGAGTATCAATAGGAATCTCTACATTATTATAGTAGAGGCCCCTGGTACGGTGGTTATCATCCTTGACCATGCCGCAGACCGGGATATGGATCTGCAGCTCCTCCAGTACAGCCAGTGCGATATTGACCTGGCCCCTGCCGCCATCCATCAGGAGCAAATCCGGGAATTTGGTAAAGCTGCCGTACTCCTGATCCATATCCCGCTCCTCCAGCACTTTGCTCTCCTCCAGGCCATGCACCAGCCGGCGCATCAGCACCTCCCGCATACAGGCGTAATCATCCGGCCCTGCCACTGTTTTAATGCGGAACTTCCGGTAGTCGCTGCGCTTCGGTTTTCCCTTTTCATACACCACCATGGAACCCACATTTTCAAAACCGCTGATATTGGAGATATCAAAGGCCTCCATCCGGTCGGCGCAGGAAAGGCCCAGCCACCCGGCAATCTCCTTCACTGCCCCGATGGTGCGGCCCTCCTCCCGCTTCAGCTTCTCCTTGTCCTGGCTCAGCACCAGCTTGGCATTCTGTGCCGCCAGCTCCACCAGCTTCTCCTTACTGCCGATCTTGGGTACCCGGATATGTACCCGGGAGCCCTTGCGCTCCGACAGCCATCTCTCCACCAGCTGCCCGTCCCCGATCTCATACTGCAGCATCAGTTCCCGGGGAATAAAAGGGGTTCCGGCATAGAACTGCTTGACAAAATCCTCCAGGATCTCCGGTTTTTTTGCGCCCGACACATTTGTCATATAGTAATGCTCCCGCCCGATCAGCTTGCCATCCCGGACAAAAAACACCTGCACCACGGCATCCGACTCATCTTGATACAGGGCAATAATGTCCTTATCCTCCAACGCACTGTCCGTAATCTTCTGCTTCTGGGATACGGCCTTGACACTGGCATGAAGATCCCGGTAGCGGGCTGCCTCCTCAAAATCCAGATTCTCCGCTGCCTGCTTCATTTTCTCCTCCAGGTCTTTCAGGATCTTATTGTAATTGCCGTTTAAGAATTCCAAAGCCTGAGCCAGCTGCTGGCGATACTGTTCCTTGCTGATATACCCCTGACAGGGAGCCATACACTGCTTGATGTGATAGTTCAAGCAGGGACGCTCATTGCCGATATCCCTGGGCAGGCTCCGGTTACAAGTGCGCAGGCAAAACAGCTTGTTCAACAGCTCTATGGTATCCTTCACCGCTGCCGCACTGGTATAGGGCCCATAATATCTGGACTTATCCTTCTTCATCTGCCGGGAAAACAGGATCCGGGGATACTCCTCTCCCATAGTCACCTTGATATACGGGTAAGTTTTATCATCCTTTAACAGGGTATTATACTTGGGAGAGTGCTCCTTGATCAGGTTATTTTCCAGTACCAGAGCTTCCAGTTCAGAATCCGTCACAATATATTCAAACCGGGCAATCAGCGTCACCATCTTGTCAATCATGGGGCCTCTGCCGATATTTTCCCGAAAATATGACCGCACTCTGTTGTGCAGATTCACTGCCTTGCCCACATACAAAATGCTGTCGTCAGCATCCCGCATGATATAAACTCCCGGCTTATGAGGGAGCTTTTTCAGTTCTTCATCAAAATCAAATGTCATAGATATCCCCCATTTTCTGCGTCACGCAGACTAAGGGCCAGGCCCCCAAAGGGTCTGGCCCACTATACACCTCTTACAAGCTTCCTCCCGAAAAACGCCCCGTATTCTCCGCCTCAGGCTTAAGGGGCTGCGGCTGCCTGTCCTGGGGCAGCTCCCCTTTCTCCTGCTGCCCGGACTCTGCTTCCCGGTTCCCCTGCTGCTTGGACTCTGCCTCCCGGTTCCCCTGCTGCCCGGACTCTGTCTCCCGGTTCTCCGCCTCGTCCCGGATGACGGACTCCTCTTCCTTTTTCTTCTCCTCCGGATCCGGCAGACCCTTCTCCCGGCGGAAGATCTCCATAAATTCCTTACCGGTAATGGTCTCCTTCTCTATCAGATATTCTGCCAGCTTATCCATCAGCTCCCTGTTCTCCCGAAGCAGCTGAAGCGCTTTTTCATAGCTCTCCTTCAGGATGGCTACCACCTCGGCATCAATCTCTGCCGCTGTGGTATCACTGCAGTTCAGTGTAGCCGCAGAGTCCAGATATTTGTTCTGCACGGAAGCCAGGCCAATCAGACCGAACTTCTTGCTCATGCCGTATTCCGTCACCATGGCCTTAGCAATATTGGTAGCCTTCTCTATATCATTGGCGGCTCCGGTGGTCACGGTGTCAAAGACAATCTCCTCCGCAGCCCGTCCGCCTACCAGACCTACCAGCATATCCCGCAGCTCCGCCTCGGTATTCAGATATTTTTCCTCCTCCGGCACATGCATCACATATCCCAATGCCCCCATGGTACGGGGCACGATGGTAATCTTCTGCACCGGCTCGGAATTCTTCTGGAGAGCGCTGATCAACGCATGTCCCACCTCATGATAGGATACGATACGCCGCTCCTCCTTGCTCATGATCCGATCCTTTTTCTCCTTACCTACCAGAACCTGCTCTACCGCATTAAACAGATCCTTCTGGCATACATACTCCCTGCCTTCCTTTACCGCATTGATAGCGGCCTCATTGATCATATTGGCCAGGTCCGAACCCACTGCACCGCTGGTAGCTAAAGCGATGGCATCCAGATCCACCGTCTCATCCATTTTCACATCCTTGGCATGTACCTTCAGAATGTCCACGCGTCCCTTCAGATCCGGCTTATCCACAATGATCCTCCGGTCAAAACGCCCGGGACGCAGCAAGGCCTTATCCAGAATCTCCGGACGGTTGGTGGCCGCCAGAATCAGGATGCCCTTAGAACTGTCGAAGCCGTCCATCTCGGACAGCAGCTGGTTCAGAGTCTGCTCCCGCTCCTCGTTGCCGCCGCCGTATTTGGAATCGCGGCTGCGCCCGATGGCATCGATCTCATCGATGAAGATGATACAGGGCGCATTCTTAGTGGCCTCCTTAAACAGATCGCGCACACGGCTGGCGCCCACACCCACATATAATTCGATGAAATCAGAACCTGTCAGGGAGAAAAAGGGGACATGGGCTTCTCCGGCAACCGCTCTGGCCAGTAATGTCTTACCGGTTCCGGGCGGGCCCACCAGCAGCGCACCCTTGGGAAGCTTTGCGCCGATCTTGGAATATTTGCCCGGATTGTGAAGAAAATCCACTACCTCCACCAGGGATTCCTTGGCCTCATCCTCGCCTGCCACATCCGCAAAGGTTACACCGGTCTCCTTTTGCACATATACCTTGGCATTGCTCTTTCCCACACCCATGGGGCCGCCGCTGCCTCCCACTTTCCGGAACAGAAAGCCAAGCAGGATCCACATCAGCACCAGGGGCAGCACCAGCGTCACCAGGATCTGCATGATCCATTCACCCACGCTGGTGGAGACACCATAGACCTCCACCCCATGCTCTAACGCTCTCTGGGTCACGGTCTCTATATTTTCAATCAGCAGAGTCCTATACTCCACCTTTACATTGCGTGCATACAGCTCATACAGGTTCTGCGGCAGCTGATCCTGCGTCTCGCTTTTCAGCGTATAGGTAATCGACTCTCCGCTGATTTCCACCGTTTCGATCTGATCCGCATCCATTTTTTCCACAAAAGTGGAATACGGCACCTCCACCACATTCCCGCTGTCTCCAAAAAACAGACTCCACAGCATACTGACAAGCACCATGCTTAACAGGATCATGATCAATATCATCATAGCGCTGGGACGTTCCGGCTTCCGGTCGTTGTTTCCGCCGCCACTGCCTCCGGGGCCGCTGTTTCCCCCGCCTCCCGGACTGCTTCCGTTATTATAATTATCCATATGATTATCCATCGATTTCCTCCAAAAGGTATTTTCCCTGTCCGTTACTTTTCCTTATACATTATAGAGATTCCCAAAACATAAATCAATAGTCGATCTCTAAAAGATTTATAAAGATTTCCAACAAGAATACCTTGATTTCACTGTTCTTTTTCTGTATGATATATTATAAATGTGTTTATTTCGTGAAAAAAATGTAACAGCTAGGCCTGTGGGATGATGGAGGGAACAAATGTACAAAATCGGTTTTGACAACGATAAATATCTGAAGCTACAGTCGCAGCGGATCAGGGAACGGATCGCTGCTTTCGGCGGCAAACTCTATCTGGAGTTCGGCGGCAAGCTCTTCGATGATTATCATGCATCCCGGGTGCTGCCCGGCTTTAAGCCCGACAGCAAGATCAACATGCTGGCGCAGCTGAAGGATCAGGCTGAGATTGTCATTGTCATCAATGCGGCGGACATTGAAAAAAATAAGGTACGTTCCGATCTGGGGATCACCTATGACGTGGATGTGCTTCGCCTGATTGATGCGTTCAGGGGCTATGGACTGTATGTGGGCAGCGTCTGTCTGACCCAGTTTACGGAGCAGCCCAGCGCTATTGCTTATCAGAAAAAGCTGGAATCCCTGGGCATGAAGGTATACCGTCACTATCCCATCCCCGGGTATCCCTCCAATATCCCCCTGATCGTCAGTGATGAGGGCTATGGACGCAACGAATATATCGAAACCTCCCGGGAGCTTGTGGTAGTCACCGCTCCGGGCCCCGGCAGCGGAAAAATGGCTACCTGCTTATCCCAGCTTTATCATGAACACAAAAGGGGAATCCAGGCGGGCTATGCCAAATACGAAACCTTTCCCATCTGGAATCTTCCCTTAAAGCATCCCGTCAATCTGGCCTATGAAGCGGCGACTGCAGACCTGAATGATGTGAATATGATTGATCCTTTCCATCTGGAGGCATACGGGGAGACCACGATCAACTATAACCGCGATGTGGAGATCTTCCCGGTACTCAGCGCCATGTTTGAAAAAATAATGGGAAAATCCCCTTATAAATCTCCTACTGACATGGGTGTCAATATGGCAGGCTACGGCATTATTGATGATGAGGCTACCAGGGAAGCTTCCTGCCAGGAAATCATCCGCCGGTACTTTCATATTTTGTGCGAAAGGCGTCAGGGCAATGCAGACGACGAACAAATCCTGAAGCTGGAACTGCTTATGAAGCAAGCCGGCATCTCGGTGGATGACCGCCCTGTAGTCAGCGCTGCCAAGGTTAAGGCAGCCGCCACCGGCAAGCCCGCTACGGCGATCCAGCTGCCCGACGGCCGGATTATCACGGGCAAGACCAGCGAGCTTTTGGGAGCTTCCTCTGCGATGCTGCTGAATGCGCTGAAAGCATTGGCAGATATTCCCGATGAGACCCAGCTGATCTCCCCCAGCACCATCGGCCCCATCCAGGAACTGAAGACAGCGCATCTGGGGAACCGCAATCCCCGTCTGCATACGGACGAGATTCTGATTGCCCTGTCCATCTGCGCCTCCACCGATGACACTGCTGCCTGCGCCATCAGACAGCTTCAGAATCTGCGGGGCTCCGAGGTACATTCCAGTGTCATTCTGTCCCAGGTAGACAAAAATGTTCTGCGCAAGCTGGGCGTGAACCTGACCTGTGAACCGGAATATGAATCCAAGGGATTATACCACAGCTGATTGACAGAATTTGTTTTTTCTGCTATAGTGTTTTTATATTATTTTATGTTGTATTTACGGACTGGAAGGGCAGCCATGCGGCTGTCTTTCTTTTTCTGTGTTTATTATTTTGTTTAACTATGTTTTTAATACTGATCAAAGCAAAGGGAAGCGAGGGAATCATTATGGGAGTTAAGTATGTGTTTGTTACAGGGGGCGTGGTATCCGGCCTGGGAAAGGGCATCACCGCCGCATCACTGGGAAGGCTGTTGAAGGCACGGGGCTACAAGGTCACAATGCAGAAGTTTGATCCTTACATTAACATTGATCCCGGTACCATGAATCCGATCCAGCATGGCGAAGTGTTTGTTACCGATGACGGTACGGAGACCGATTTGGATCTGGGACATTATGAGCGTTTTATTGATGAGAGCCTGGATAAGAACTCCAATGTAACCACGGGAAAGGTATATTGGTCGGTGCTGCAGAAGGAACGCCGGGGAGAATACGGCGGCGGAACTGTCCAGGTCATTCCCCATATCACCAACGAGATCAAGAGTCGTTTCTATCGAAATGATACGGATGAAGAAACCCGTATCGCCATTATTGAAGTGGGCGGTACGGTGGGAGATATTGAGAGCCAGCCCTTTCTGGAATCCATTCGTCAGTTTCAGCATGATGTGGGGCATGAGAATGCCATCCTGATTCATGTGACGCTGATCCCTTATCTGAGAGCCTCCCAGGAGCTGAAGACCAAACCCACCCAGGCCAGTGTCAAGGATCTGCAGGGCATGGGCATTCAGCCGGATATTCTGGTATGCCGCAGCGAGCACCCTTTAGACCAGGGAATCAAGGAAAAGATCGCACTGTTTTGTAATGTACCCAGCAGCCATGTATTGCAGAATCTGGATGTGGAATGCCTGTACGAAGCGCCCCTGGCCATGGAAAAGGAGCATCTGGCCCAGGTGGCCTGCCAATGCCTCCACCTGGAATGTCCCACACCGGATCTGGCAGACTGGATTACCATGGTAAATGACTGGAAAAATCCCCGTTACCAGGTAAGGATAGCGCTGGTAGGCAAATATGTGTCCCTGCATGACGCTTATATCAGTGTGGTGGAAGCCTTAAAGCACGGCGGCGTAGCCAATCATGCTTCGGTAGATATCAAATGGATTGATTCCGAGACGGTAACGGAAGAAAACGCAGAAGAGCTGCTGGGGGATGTGGACGGCATACTGGTGCCCGGCGGTTTCGGCTCCCGGGGCATTGAGGGGAAGATCACGGCCATCCATTACGCCCGCACCCACGGAGTGCCCTTTTTGGGGCTGTGCCTTGGCATGCAGCTGACCATTGTGGAATATGCCCGGAATATACTGGGCTACGCTGACGCACATAGCATTGAGCTGGATCCCGCCACCACCCACCCGGTGATCGCCCTGATGCCGGATCAAAATGGTGTTGTGGATATCGGCGGAACCTTAAGGCTGGGTGCCTACCCCTGCGTGCTGGATCCCGCTTCCAGAGCCTATGCCCTCTATGGGCAGGAGATCATTTACGAGCGCCACAGGCACCGCTATGAGGTCAATAATGACTATTGTACCGCTTTGACCGAGGCTGGCCTGCGCCTGTCAGGTACTTCCCCGGACAAACGGATCGTGGAGATGTGTGAACTGACCGAGCATCCCTTCTATGTAGCCACCCAGGGACATCCGGAACTGAAGTCCCGCCCCAACAGGCCCCATCCGTTGTTTAAGGGATTTATCGCCGCTGCATTGGCCCATCAGCATTAGGAAAAAAACGGTTTCAGACCTCAGATCTGGAACCGTTTTTACTTGATGATTACAGCTTTTTTAAATAATTGCCCTCTACATGCACCCCCTCATTGACCACAATAAAGGCCTGAGGATCATACTTATGGATAATATTTTTGAGCTGATGCACCTCATATTGGGACATCATAATATAGAGGATATGGGACTCCTCGTGGGTATAAGCTCCCATGGTTTTCCACTTGGTAATCCCCCTGCCCAGCTGGTCAAACACTTCTTTTTCCAGCTCCTGTGAACTGATTTTCGTGATCACCGTCACCTCCACGTTAATATTCTGTGCGTGAAGCTTATCAATAGCTACGGAATACACCGCCGCATTGATGACGGAATAAAGCACTGTTTCTACGTCAAAGAGAAATAGGCAGGCGGCGTACAGCACCGCATTCACCATCAGATTGACCTTTCCTACACTGAAATCCTGCCGCCATTTCGTCAGGATCACACCCACAATATCCATACCCCCGCCGGAAGAACCCATACGCAGCAGAATCCCCACACCGGCGCCGGAGAGTATACCCCCGATGACGCAGGCCATCATCCTGTCTCCCACGATCTGAGTGGTAGGAATGACGGCCATAGCAACTGACATTACTGTCACACATATCAGGGTCTTGACCAGAAATCTTTTCCCCATTTTTTTGTAGCCGATAATAAAGATCGGAATATTGATGATATAGTAGATAATACCGGCTATATCCACATTGCCAAGGGGGAGCCCCAGATACTCCAACAGCAGAGTTCGCAGAACCTGGCACAGTCCCATGATGCCGCTGTTGTATAACCCGGCCGGGACAATAAACAGATTGGTGCCGGCTGCATAGATCACCGCCCCCAGCATTGCCGCCAGGGTACGCCTGCCCTCGTCAGCCAGCTGCTGCTTATTTTCAAATACTTTCATCCTTATACCCCCGCACCAATGAGAATCGGAAAGCTAGATAACAGCCTTGATCTTCTCCTCCAGATCCGCTGCTGTCATGCCTCCCACATAGGTAGCTGTGGGTTCGCCGTTTTTAAAGAAAATAAATGTGGGAATATTCATCACATGATACTTCTGGGCAATCTCCATGGCATCATCCACATTCAGCTTGCCCACCTTGATCCGGCCTGCATACTTCTCCGCCATGCGCTCCACCAGAGGCGCCATCATCTTACAGGGGCCGCACCAGTCCGCATAGAAATCCACTAATACAGGGCCCTGCGCTTGTAATACTTCGGTTTCGAAATTTTCTGTTGTAAACTGCATTTTTTCCTCCTTTCGGGAACCTGCTTTTATAACAGTTCACTTTCGCAGCGGACAAGTGAACTGTAGTCCTATTGTTCCCGATAAATAATATATTTATTGATAGGGTTGCCCATGGCAGAGAATTTTTCTTCATACTCTGTCATCACATTGCCCTCCATCAACACCTCATCGCTGTGCAGATCATAGGTGATCATCCGGGCTTTCCAGCCTGCCGCTGCAAGCTCCTCCACAGCAAAATCAAACAGCTCCCTGTTATCCGTCTTAAACTCCAGCTGCCCCTCCGCTTTCAGGATCAAATGATATCTGTCCAGAAACTGCCGGGACGGCAGCCTGCGCTTGGCATGTCTGTCCTTGGGCCAGGGATCGGAAAAGTTCAGGTAGATCCGATCCACTTCACCGGGAGCAAACACTTGGGTAATCTCTTCCGCATCCATACGGATAAACTTCAGATTGGGCAGCTCTTCCTCTTCCATCTTCTGTATCGCCCGCAGCAGCACACTGGAATACTTTTCTATGCCGACATAATTAATCTCCGGGTGCAGCCGCGCCATGGTGTGGATAAACTTTCCCTTGCCCATACCGATTTCAATATGAACCGGCTGATCATTGCCGAAGATCTCCCTCCACTTTCCCGGACAGCTTTGCTCCTCATGCACCACATAGCTGCTGCCGGCGATCACTTCCCGGGAACCGGTAATATTTCGTAAGCGCATATTCTCTAATCCTCCCTGTCCCTACCGTCTGTTCCTTCGCTGTCTGCGGCGGGCCTCCCGAATCTGCTTTTTCCGCAGCTGACCAAAGGACAATTCATTGCCTTCCTTGTAATCCGGATGCTGGTTCCTGCGGCGTCCTTCCTTCACCTGCTCTTTGCGCAGCTTGTCAAAAGTCAGCTCCGGGCTCTCCCTGTAATCTCTTCGGTGGTGTCTGCGGCGGTCCTTAACCCAGAAACGTCGGGTATGGGTTCGCCGGGCCGGAAACTGATATTCCTTCAGAAAACGCCTGATACCCGCCAGCACCAGCACCACTGCTGCCAGGACCCCTGCCCATATCAGCACTTTTTTCACATTGATAAAAACAAAGGAAGGCGTCTTTTCACCCGCCGGCTCCCTGCTGTCTTCCTCCAACAGACCGCTTTCAAAGCTATAGCCCGACTCTTCAGGCACTGCCAGATCCACAGATACGCTGCCCAGCGCTACTCCCTGATAGCTGTAAGAAATAATGGCAGCCTGGTTCTCATCCGCCGTATCGTAGCTGATGGTGGATACTGTATCGGCAAAATCCACCGTCCGTGGCAGGATAATATACGCCTCCTGATCCAGGGATAAAATAGGCTTCGAGCTGCCGAATATATCATGATCGCCATAGAAAAAGCCAGTATTGTCAATGTCATATTTGGTCTCTGTCTGGGATACATTCACCTTGGTAAAATTACTGAAGCCGTAATGAAACAAAGCGACCGTGTCCTCATAATGAGCAGGGCTTTCATCCTTAAGCACCACGCAGATCAGCTTCATGCCGTCCTTCTCCGCACAGGATACCAGACTGTAGCGGGCTGCATCGGTATAGCCGGTTTTGGCTCCTACCAGATATTCGTAGCCATAGGTTTTCCCAGGCAGCAGCTCGTTTTTGGAATTCTCCAGCTTCTCATAGGGCATATTGTCATTGGGCAGGATATGAAGCCTGGGAGTACAGGAAATCCTGCATAGCACCTCATTGGCAAAAAAAGCTCTGCCGATCATGGCCAGATCATAGGCGGAGGTATAATGGTCTTCGTCCGGAAGACCGTTGGGATTGACAAAATGGGAGTCCACACACCCAAGCTCTGCCGCCCGTGCATTCATGATCTCTGCAAAGTCCTGCCAGGTGGTACCGGTAATGTGCTCTGCCACCGCAAAGGACACTTCATTAGCAGAACGGATCAATATCGCATTCAGACAGTCCTCCATGGTCAGCTGCTGCCCCACATCCATGGCAATATGATTGCTGTCTGAAGGTGTATCATAGATGGCATCACGGGAAAAAGTGACCCATTCATCCAGAGAGCACTGCTCTATGGCAATCAAAGCAGTCAGGATCTTGGTGGTACTGGCCGGATATTGTTTTGTGTGGATATTTTTAGCGTATAGAATCGTGCCGGTCTCTGCCTCTATCAGAATGGCCGACTCCGCCGTTACCGTAGGGCCTGCGGGCCAGCCTGGGATCTGATTGCTTTCCACCGTCATTTCCTGCTGCGCTTCAATGCGTTCCTGGATGGTTTCTGCGGAGACCGGCAGCTGACAGCAAAGCACCGCCAGAGCCACCAGCAAGATGCCGATACGCCGCCTTCTGCCCCCCGTCCCCGCCGCATGCAACTGTATTTTCATCGGATCATCCTCTCGACATCATTTATTTTCCGTTGTTTTCCGGGTACGTCCATGCATCTGACGGGTATGGCTGCGGCGCTCCGCCAGCTTCTCCATCTCCTCGTCAGTGATAAAACGGGTGGTCTTCACTACATATACCCGCCCGTCCTCCGTTTTGCGGAGACGGATCTTACCCTTTAGATAACCATGCTTTTCACAATAAGCAACGCAATAGTAATGGCGTCCATTGGGCGTAAACCATTTTATTCTCTTACGCAGATTCCGCCGGCACAGATAACATTTGCTGGAGCTTACCTCCCGGTCTGCCAGCGCTGAAGACTTGTCCGGAAAGGTGCGGGAAATGTATTTAAAATAGGTATCAAACTGTACCTTAATCTCTTCTTCCCGGCTGGCAGGGGGATGAAACACATCATAGGACACATTTTTCAGCACCTCTGTATCGGAGATCGCAGCCAATACCTTGGCCGTATAGTACGCATCGCTGAAAGCTCTGTGAAAAGGAATATCCTTCTCAATCTCCAGATAATCCACCGCCCATTCCAATGCCCGTCTGCTTCTGCGATCCTCATAGGCAATACTGAACAGCTTCTGCACATCCAGAAAAGCAATGGGCCCCTTTGACAGCGGTTCCATTCCGTAATAGCGGAAATTGCGCTGCAGCTCCGTCAGATCCAAGGGCCCCCAGGTACAGAAAATATAGTCTTCCCCACACCAGCGCAGAAACTCCGCAGCTACCTGGGGAAAAGGCTTCCCCCTCTCCAGCTCCTCCATTCGCATATGGATCAGCTTGCTCGTAATCCGGTGCATCACATGATACACTGCGGGTCTGATCAGCTGGCTGAACTCGCTGACCATGACCCGTTCATGATTTAATTTGATTGCGCCGATTTCGATAATCTCAAAGGGCAGCGATGCCGCCTCCGGCTCCTGCCCCGTGCTGCTTTGGTTCCACTCCAGATCCAGAACAATATAATTCACTGTCTTCTCCGATCCCACCGGTTTTGGCCGGTTTATTTCTGCAATCATGCGGGCAGAGTCTCGAAAATGTTGCACATTTTCGAGGCCGCTTTCGCTCGGCAAATGTTCGAACATGTATCTGTTCATGCAAGCATGACATCTACATGTCCGAACGCTTGCCTCTGCCCTTTACGCACATTATATCATAATTGCTCCGCAATTACGATACTGATGGCCATCCGGCCGTTTCCTGCCTAGAATAAGGTCATTATATCATATGTTCCGAAATTGGGGAAGAGGGAGTTATTGCAGCGTTATATCGCCGCTGGCGGTGGCAATTTCTATCTGGCAGGCGCCGCTGCCGTAGGTACAGTTGTAGCTGCGCCCAGAGACCTCGTATCCCCGAATCTCCATATCTCCGCTGGCAGTATGGGTCGCTATGACCGCTCCCTCCACCTTCTCCAGGTTCATGCACACATCCCCGCTGCCGGAATATAGCTGTACCGTCTGCATCCTTGCTGATCCCTCCAGCGTAATACTGCCGCTGCCGGTCTTGACCACACAAACCTCCACATCCGCATCCAGTTCCACATCTCCGCTGCCGGCTCCTGCCTGCAGCCTACAGCCCCGGATATCTCTGGCATCAATATCGCCGCTGGCGGTCTGCAGATGGATCTGATGGCCGTTCACCTCTTCCAGTCCCATATCACCGCTGGCGGTCTGTACCTCCAGATGATCCGTCTGTACTCTTTCGGTGCACAAATCCCCGCTGGTAGACTGCAGACTTACTGCAAGGGCCGACACTCCTGCTACTTCTATATCCCCACTGGTGGTCTTCAGCTTAAACTTGCTTCCGGCCTGAATCTCTTCAGCCTCCAGATCACCGCTCTGCGTCGTACCGCAAAGCTTCTCACAGTGAATCCCTTCCAGCCTCAGGTCTCCGCTGGCGCACTTTACCTCTATCTCCTCATTCTGCAGCCCCCTCACAGTCAGATCCCCGCTGGTGGTACGGAGCCTGATTACCGGAATCTTTACCGGAATCTCTACGGAAAGCCTGATATTGCTGCCTGCCCAGCTGATATGGGATAATAATTCCCATATCCCTTTCAGGCTCCTGCTTCCATTGACGCCTTGGCTTCTCTCCTTCACTCCTGCGTAAAACACGCCGTCCTGCTCGTACTGATAGAAATAATAACGCAATTTTTGAGCCTCATTTCCCTCATTAACATAATTCACCCGCAGCTGATCATCCGCAGAGGCAGATATTTTTACATCTGCCAGCAGACCCTCTATCACCACTTCCCGATAAAGCTGATTATAGCTGCCGCTCTGACTGGCCTGGGCCTCCACCGCCTCGATCTCCTGCTTCAGATCTTCCTCGGAAAATTCCTGCAGCATATCCTCAATATTGCCCAGTTCGGCTATAATTTCCTCCTCAGACCGGCCCTCGGCCATCCCTTCTGCAAAATGCTGCTCATAGTCCTCCAGAATCTCCTGCTGTAATGCTCCGTTATAACGATGCAGTTTTTCCTGCAATGCCTGCATATATTCTGATTTTGTCATAACCTTGTTCTCCCTTTCTTCATTTCTGTTTTATGATCCCTGCTTTGCTCTTCCATATCCTGGGCTATGGCCTCCCGCCCCCAACACCTGGGGAGCTGTTTTTCTGCTTCACTCCTGCCAAACCCCATCTGGTCTAGGCATTTTGGCCTTTCATCAAGCGGTTTACCGCCGTCTGAAACTGCTCCCATTCCTGCAGCATGGACTGCTGATACTCCCTGCCTTTCTGCGTCAGATGATAATATTTTCGGGCGGGGCCGGACTCGGACTCTACCAGATAAGTGGTCACATAGGCATCCTCCTTTAATCTGCGCAGGATCGGATACAATGTCCCACTGGCAATGGACATTTCCTCAGAAATCCTCTCTGTCAACTCGTAGCCATATTTATCTCCGCTCACCAGCTGCGACAATACGCACAGCTCCAATGCTCCTTTTTTTAATTGTGTATTCACGCTGTTCCTCCTTCCCCCTGCTGCAAGACAGCTGCCTTTAAGCTTTGCCGTCTTTTGCTCTTTCATTTACCTGATCTTCTGTCCCGTTTTCACCAAATAGCTTAAATGATTTAGATAATTGTATCACGTGCTATTATTTAATGCAATATACTTGTGTAAAAAAAAGGAGACTTTTGTACTCCGGTATGAAGCCAGCCATTTGCACTGCTCACACTTTCTGCGGACCGCCTCTTACATTCTTCCCACATCTGTCTGCCGTCCACACTCCCCTGTACCTCTCTGCGCAATGGCTTTTTCTCGCCGTTCCCGATGTTTTGATGATATTGCTTCTGCTGCAGTTTTGTACCATCCTCCCACCTCAGATCTCTTTTTCCGCTGCCGCTGCTTCCTGCCTGTTGTACCTGTTTATTCCCAAATGATTTCATCCCGTCTTCCTCCTCGTTAAAAGTGGTTTATTGCTTTATATGGATGATTATATCATACGCTATTATATATTGCAATATACCTTTTTAAAAATTTTTCATACTTTTCTCATGCAGCCGCTTTCTGCAGATCTTCATCTCTTATGGCCGGACTGTGGGTAAATTCTCCAACCATGTGTGCGCTAAATGAATCCAGCCGGCACATTCCTCCTGGACACAGCGGCCGTCGGCTGTCTGCGTAAGAGGTGTGGCCAGAGCCAGACCGTGGTCGCCCCGGGGATACATATGGAATTCCGTGGAAATGCCGGCCCGGCGCAGAGCACCGACCAATAGCAGGGAATTCTCCACAGGTACCGACTGGTCTGTAAAAGTATGCCAGATAAAAGCAGGAGGTACATCCTCATTTACCTGATTTTCCAAGGAAAGCAACTGCAGCAGCTCCCTCCGCTCATCCGCCGTGCCGGAGCACCCAATCAGATTTTCAAAGGAACCTCTATGCGCAAATTCTCCGGCAGTAATCACCGGATAGCACAGTAACATGCCGGCAGGCCGCAGCAGCTTGTGATCCTCCTCTGAAAGGCCGATTCGCTCCCTGATCCAGCCCTGTTTCCAGAACATGCAGTAGCAGGCTGCCAGATGGCCGCCTGCAGAACAGCCCTGAATCACAAGCTTTTCCAGGCTGACATGCCATCGCTCTGCATTTTCCCGGATCAGCCGAATACTTTCCGCCAATTCCAAGAGCGCTGTGGGATATCGGGAGGGAGCACAGGAATAGCGCAGTACTGCCGCATGATACCCCATAGCCAGAAACTGTAAGGCCAAGGACTCTGCCTCCCGATCTGAGGTACGGCCATAGCCGCCTCCCGGACAAAGCAGAACCAGGGGCCGCTTCTGAACCGCCAGAGCATCTGTATAATCTTGTATATAGGTTACCAGCCGGGCATAGGGCTGGGAGCCCTCCAGCTGCAGCGGATAGCTGTTGTGTATCATAAATATGCCGCTCCCTTCCTTTATCTTATCCTCCTAATATGCCTTTCCCCAATATACCATCTTCTTTGCGGGTTTGCCGCAGCAGACACAGGTATCGGATAAATGCTCCTGTGCAAAAGGCATACACCGGCTGGTGACGCTCATCTTTTCCTTGATCAAATCCTCACAGGCCTGATCGCCGCACCACATAGCCTTGACAAAACCGGTCTTCTCTGCAAAAATCTTCTGAAACTCGTCAAAATTTCTTGCCTCATAGGTATGTGCATCTCTGTGTGCCCGGGCTCTCTCCAGCATTTCCTTCTGGATAGTCTCCAGCAGCTCTCCCACCTTTTCCTCCAGCTGATCCAACGCTACTTCCAGCTTCTCTCCGGTGTCGCGGCGGCAGATCACACATTTCCCCGCTTCCATATCCTTAGGCCCGATCTCCATGCGGATAGGATAGCCGCGCATCTCCGCTTCAGCAAACTTAAACCCGGGAGTCTTGTCGGTATCATCCACCTTTACCCGGAAGCTCCCCTTTAAGCGGTCACGCAGCTCATAGGCCTTTTCCAGTACCCCTTCCTTTTTCTGCTGGATGGGCACAATACATACTTGAACAGACGCCACCTTAGGAGGCAATACAAGCCCCTCATTATCCCCGTGCACCATGATGATAGCGCCGATCAGACGGGTAGACATTCCCCAGGACGTCTGATGCACATATTTTAGTGTATTGTCCCTGTCCGCATACTGAATCTCAAAAGCACGGGCAAAGCCATCGCCAAAATTGTGACTGGTACCGGACTGCAGCGCCTTGCCGTCATGCATCAACGCCTCAACCGTGTAAGTAGCCACAGCTCCGGCAAACTTCTCCTTGTCTGTCTTCTGACCCTTGATTACCGGAATCGCCAATACTTGCTCGCAGAAGTCAGCATATACATTCAGCATCTGAATGGTTCTCTCCTGGGCCTCCTGAGCGGTAGCATGAGCGGTATGCCCCTCCTGCCACAGGAACTCTCTGGAACGCAGGAATGGCCTGGTCTCCTTCTCCCAACGCACTACCGAACACCACTGATTATATACCTTAGGCAGATCCCGATAGGAATGAATGTCATTTTTATAAAAATCACAAAACAAAGTCTCAGAGGTAGGCCGCACGCAAAGACGCTCCTGAAGAGGCTGCAGACCACCGTGAGTCACCCAGGCCACCTCGGGCGCAAACCCCTCCACATGATCCTTTTCCTTCTGAAGCAGGGATTCAGGAATAAACATAGGCAAATATACATTCTGCACTCCTGCCTCCTTAAAACGGGCATCCAGCTGTTGCTGGATCAATTCCCAGATTGCATACCCGGCGGGCTTGATTACCATACAGCCCTTGACGCTGGTATAGTCAATCAGTTCCGCTTTCTTTACCACATCGGTATACCATTGTGCGAAATCCTCTTCCATGGAGGCAATCGCTTCCACCATCTTTTTGTCAGCCATAATCTTGTCTCCTCTCTGCTTTTTGATACGGGCATGGGTAAAACCCAACAATAAAGGGTGGCACGCCACAGATCCCATCCCTCTTCAGGGACCGAATTCCCGGCGGTACCACCCTATTTAATGTACATCCTGATCCGGGGACACCCCCGTAAGGATGAGCATTCTGCTTCTCCTACCGTTAACGCCGGTGCTGCGCTGTATTTCACCCCGTTGCAGGCTCATACAGGACTCCAAGGCAGGTTCCGGCAGGTTCGCATGAAAGCCTCTCACCAGCGGCTCTCTCTCTGGGATGCTGTCCTCTGTCGTACTATCCCTCTTCTTCGTCGATTCCTTATTTCACTCTGACACGATTGTAGTGCATGTGGAGGATATTTGTCAAGCCTAAAATACCATACGGTTACCGCCTGTCCAGGTCTCCCCGGGGGCTGCCATCTGCGTATGGGGACGATCTGCCAGTTCACCCTCATATCCCGCAAAATCACAGATACCATACCAAGGTTCCAGACACACATAACCGGCGTTGTTATCCGGGTGGCTCCAGATCCCCCATACCGGAGCATCACATTCCACCCGCACATATTCCCGGCCCTGAGTATCGCATAAACCGGCAGCAGTGATGCCATCCTGATCAAAAATCAGTGCATCTGCACCAAACAGCTCCTCTGTGATGATAAAACAGCCATCCTCCAGCTGAACAGGCAGCAGTTCCTCTGTAATGACGCCATTGTCATTTAACCGCAGACTGTATAATTCAGCTTCCGGATCCACACCATAAAGTCTGATTTTCTGTCCGGTTCGTCCACCGGACATACCCTCGGTTGCCGGCGGACAGGCAAAGGCCGCATGACCTCCCACCGAAAAATACATGGGCCTATCGCCGGTATTTTTCACATACCAGTCTTCCCGAATACCGTCTTCCAGCAGCGCATATACAATCTCCAGAATAAAGGAAAAGGGATACTTTTTTCTTGTGACATCTGTGTCGCAAAATTGAAACCGGATCAAATCCTTTTTCTGCTCCGTCACTTCGTATTCAACCCTTTGGCCAAAACCGTGCTTATCCGCAGGATATATCCGTCCCTCATAGGTAAACTGCTCTTTTTCCAGTTTACCGATAAAAGGAAACAGAAACGGAGCTGTCTTGGCCCAATAGGACGGATTTGCGTTCCACATATGTTCCAGACCCAGTTGCTTATCCCAAACCGACTTGATCTCTGCTCCCATGCTATCCAGCGTCACTTGAAATCTTTCATTTTCCAATACATATCTCATTCCCATACCTCTCCCCCGGCAGAATCTTTTTTTCAGAATACACTAACCGGGATACCCTTGTCAATGCCCCGCAGAAGATTCCGCTCGGAGAACAATTTAGATTGCTTTTCCTGTCATAACGCTTCCGCATCCGTTCGGGGCTTCACAAATTCCTCATATATGGCATCTACATCTTCCACAGTTCCCACCGCATCTATCGCCTCATAGATTCTTCTGATTTCGTCCTCATCACTTTCCAACTGCTCTGCTGCTTTCTCCGGGCCGAACCCCTTTGCCTTCTTTTTACAGGTCAGCCTGATCAGCTGTTTATATTCACCCTCTGCCCGGCCCTCTTCACGGCCTTCTTCTCTGGCAATCCTTTTATCAATATTCAGATCCATCTCATACGCACGCCAGTTCATATACTC
>CALWLO010000017.1 GCA_944381545.1 uncultured Acetatifactor sp.
GTAGGCGGTGGCCACGATATTGCACTGGGGATCAGCTTTCCGCAGGGCTTTGATACCCCCCTTGCCCACCACATGGTTGGGCAGGCAGCCAAAGGGCTGGGTGCAGACAATATTGGGTACATTTTCGTGAATCAGCTCCACCATCTCTCCTGTCAAAAACCATCCCTCTCCGGTCTGGTTGCCGATGGACACGATGGGTTCGGCATACTTCACGATTTCCCGGATCGGTGTGGGCGGATCAAAATGCCGGCTTTTGGCAAATGCCTTAGCAGCAGCCCCCCGAAGCACATGCTCGATGGCCCAGATGCCCAGGGAGGCGATCCTTGCCGTCTTTTTGCTGGTTCCCAGATGCTCCGCCTTGTAGATCTGATTATAGAAGCAGTACAGCATAAAGTCGATCAGATCGGGCACGACAGCCTCGGCTCCCTCTGCCTCCAGCAGCTCTACCAGATGGTTATTGCCGGCAGGGGAGAACTTCACCAGGATCTCGCCTACAATACCGACTCTGGGTTTCTTGATATCCTTAATGGGTATGGCATCGAATTCTTGAATCATCTTTCTGCACATGCCCGGGAATTTTGCCAGGTTGATGTGCTTGGCGGATACATAATCCTGGGCAATCTTCAGCCATTTCTGGTGAACTGCTTCCACACTGCCGGGCACTTCCTCATAGGGGCGCATCCGGTAGACGCAGCGCATGAAGATGTCGCCGATCTGAGCGGACAGTGCCGCACGAATCATCATATCCACATTCAGGTGGAAGCCCGGGTTGGTCTCAATACTGGACAGATTCAGAGAGATCACCGGAATCTGGGCCATACCAGCTTTTTCCAGGGCCCGGCGGATAAAGCCGATATAATTGGTGGCGCGGCACCCGCCGCCGGTCTGGGTCATGATAACAGCTGTTTTATTTAAGTCATATTTACCGGAAAGCAGCGCCTCCATGATCTGGCCTACTACCAACAGGGAAGGATAACAAGCGTCATTATTTACATATTTCAAGCCCACGTCCACAGAGTGCTTATTGTCATTGGTAAGCACCTCAAAGTGGTATCCGCAGGCGGCGAAAGCCTTTTCAAAAATATCAAAATGAATCGGGGACATCTGCGGGCAGAGGATGGTATAGTCCTTGCGCATCTCTTCGGTAAACTGTACCTTTTTAATGGCGCTGGAGTGGATGGCGCGCTGCTCCGCCTTCTGCTCCCGCACACGGATGGCGGATAACAGGGAACGTATGCGGATCCTGGCAGCTCCCAGGTTGTTGACCTCATCAATCTTTAAACAGGTGTAGATCTTGCCTGAGCCGGACAGAATATCGTTGACCTGATCCGTAGTCACCGCATCCAGGCCGCATCCAAAGGAATTCAGCTGGATCAGATCCAGATTGTCAACCAGCTTGACATAGCTGGCGGCGGCGTACAGGCGGGAGTGATACATCCACTGGTCGGAAACGATCAGTGGCCGCTCCGGGGCTGCCAGATGGGATATGGAGTCCTCAGTCAGTACCGCAATATCATAGGAGGTAATCAGCTCGGGAATACCGTGATTGATCTCCGGATCGATATGATAGGGACGGCCGGCAAGCACGATTCCCCGCTTTCCGGTTTCCTTTAAGTACTGCAGGGTTTCCTCGCCCTTTTTCTGCATATCCCGGCGGGCAGCAGCCAGTTCCTCCCAGGCCTTCGATACGGCCTGCCGTATCTCCTGGGCGGGTAGCTCGGTGAATTCCTTCACCAGGGCATCGGCGATGGTTTCCTGGCTGGTAAAGGCCATGAAAGGATTACGGAAGGTGATGTTTTCCGTCTTTAATTCCTCCACATTATTTTTGATATTTTCGGAGTAAGAAGTTACAATGGGACAGTTATAATGGTTATTGGCGTCTTCAAACTCGTTTCTCTCATAAAACAGGGCGGGATAGAAGATAAACTTTATGCCCTGTTTGATCAGCCAGCTGACATGCCCGTGGGCCAGCTTTGCCGGATAACATTCGGACTCGCTGGGAATGGATTCAATTCCCAGTTCATAGATCTTGCGGGTAGAGACAGGAGAGAGCACTACCCGGTATCCCAGTTGGGTGAAAAAGGTATGCCAGAAGGGATAATTTTCGTACATATTCAGCACTCTGGGGATACCTACAGTGCCTCTGGGGGCTTCGTCAACCGGCAGGGATTCGTAGTCAAACAAGCGCTTCAGCTTATACTCAAAGAGATTGGGCACATTGTGGGCGTTCTTCTGACCGCCGATACCCCTCTCACAGCGGTTGCCGGAGATAAACTGCCGGCCGCCGGAAAATCTATTGATGGTCAGACGGCAGCTGTTGGTACAGCCCTTACATTTGGCCATGCTGGTCGTAAACTGCAGATTACAGATCTGCTCATAGGAAAGCATAGATGTCTGGTAGTTTCCGGTGCAGCCCGAGCTGCAGCATTCGGCAAAACGCTCCCGGGCAATCAGGGCGGCGCCAAAGGCTCCCATGATACCGGCAATATCGGGCCGGATCGCCTCGCAGCCCGCTATTTTTTCAAAACTGCGCAGCACGGCATCATTATAAAAAGTACCGCCCTGTACCACGATCTCTTTGCCCAGCTCGGAGGCGTCGGATACCTTGATGACCTTAAACAGGGCATTTTTGATGACGGAATAGGCCAGGCCTGCAGAGATATCCGCCACACTGGCGCCTTCCTTCTGGGCCTGCTTTACCTTGGAATTCATAAACACGGTACAGCGGGTGCCCAGATCAATGGGATGCTGTGCAAACAACGCTGCCTGGGCAAAATCCTGCACGCTGTAATTCAGGGATTTGGCAAAGGTCTCGATAAAGGAGCCGCAGCCGGAGGAACAGGCCTCGTTCAGCTGCACGCTGTCCACGGTCTGATTCTTGATCTTGATACATTTCATATCTTGACCGCCGATGTCCAGGATACAGTCCACCTGGGGATTGAAAAAGGCGGCGGCGTAGTAGTGGGCTACGGTCTCCACTTCTCCGTCATCCAACAGGAAAGCAGCCTTTATCAGGGCTTCTCCGTAGCCGGTGGAGCAGGAGCGGACGATCTGTACGTCCTCCGGCAGCTGCTGATAGATCTCCTTCAGGGAGCGAATGGCAGTGTTTAAGGGGCTGCCGTCATTGCTGCTGTAAAAGGAATACAGCAGGGAACCGTCCTCGCCCACCAGGGCGATCTTGGTGGTGGTAGAGCCGGCATCGATCCCCAGGAAAGCATTACCGCAGTAAGAGGACAGATCCCCGGTTTTCACCTTATGCTGGGCGTGACGCTTTTGGAAAGCGTCATATTCGGCCTGATCCGCAAAAAGAGGTTCCATTCGCTCCACTTCGAATTCCATCTTGATCTCACCGGAAAGTTTGTCCACCATCTCTTCCATGGTGCAGCTGACCTCCGGCTTGGCATTCAGAGCAGAGCCAATGGCTGCAAACAGGTGAGAGTTATCCGTATCAATAATATGCTCCTCGTCCAGATTCAGAGTGCGGATAAAGGCTTTTTTCAGTTCTGACAAAAAGTGCAGCGGCCCTCCCAGGAAAGCCACATGTCCCCGGATGGGCTTGCCGCAGGCCAGTCCGGAGATGGTCTGGTTGACCACCGCCTGAAAGATGGAAGCCGCCAGATCTTCCTTGGTAGCGCCTTCGTTGATCAGGGGCTGGATATCGGACTTGGCAAACACGCCGCAGCGGGCGGCGATGGTGTACAGGGACTGATAATTTTTGGCATACTCATTCAGGCCTGCCGCATCCGTCTGGAGCAGGGAGGCCATCTGGTCAATAAAGGAGCCGGTACCGCCGGCGCAAATGCCGTTCATCCGCTGCTCTACATTGCCCCCTTCAAAATAAATGATCTTGGCATCCTCGCCTCCCAGCTCGATTGCCACATCGGTTTTGGGGGCAAGCTCCTTTAAGGAGGTAGCCACAGCGATCACCTCCTGGGTAAAGGGGACTCCCAGGTGATTTGCCAGAGTCAGTCCGCCGGAGCCGGTGATCATGGGATGCAGCAGGGCGTTGCCTAACTGATCGTAGGCTTTCTGCAGCAGGGAGGATAAGGTCTCCCGGATATTGGCATAGTGCCGCTCGTAATCAGAGAAAAGTATCTCATGTTCTTCATTTAAAACAGCGATCTTCACAGTGGTAGAGCCGATGTCAATGCCCAGGGTATATTCTGGCAGCTGAAGCTCCCGCACACTGCAGCCTGTACAGTTGTTATTCATGTAAAACATCCTTTCTAAATAAAGCAACAGGCCGAAAGACAGCCCCTAGGGGATCTGATCCGGCCGGTATTGCAGGGATTTCTGCAATCTGCATAAATGAACTGATTAACACATACTCTGACATTATACGACACAAAACGCAAAATTGCAACGCAGGAGAGCGGACAGATCCTGTTAAATTTTTGTAAATTGCGGAAAGTTTTATTAATATATATGAAAGACTATAGAAAATATAGTACGTTTTACACCTCTTTACCGATACAGGATATGATGTCAGCCAGAGGATTCCCGATCTGCAGGTGGGAAATGTGACAGCCGGTCAGCTGTTTGTATCCCAGGGTGTATTTGATGAATTTGTAGGGGTATATCTGGATGAAGAAATGCTGGGGGCAGGAAAGGATTACACAGCCGAATCCGGCAGTAGCAGAATTACGATTTTGTCCCAGACGCTGAACAGCGGTCTTGAGGAGGGCACACATACTTTGGGAGTGGAGTTCCGGACAGCGGATACCGATACTTTGAAGAGAGCAGAACAGAACTTCACGCTGAGTACTGCCGGAGGGGACAATACAGATAATGACAATGGAAACGGCGCTGGTAATTCCTGCTGATTCATGATTACCTCAAAATGTATGTACTTCCACGGAAATTTTATATTTGCAAAGAGTAAGCGAAAGCTGCTGCCGGAATCAGCGGCAGCTTTTGTGTTAAGGATATCTGAATATATGAAATGATTATTAAATCGGATTTATCCGGTTTACTTTTTGTCTGCTGAATGGTACAATTTAAAATTATATATGGCGAACCATATTGCAGATAAGTGAGGTTTTGCTGTTTGATGAATCGGAATTTGAGGAGGAAACAAGATTATGATGTATCCGCTTATGACATTAAATGATGAAACAGAAATTGTTCACTCTGATATGCTTGATGACGGAGAGGTAAAGGTATATATTGAAAAACCGGATGAGAAATACGGATTCAGACATGCAACCTGTTGGTTGCCTAGCTATAGATGGGAAGATATTTATCAGTTTTCTGAAAGGGATATTGAACATCTCGAGGAAATGATACGGTCAATGGCTCATTTGATTATCGAATTTTCTCAGGAAGGAGGATTTGAAAATGCCTCAAATCTTTAGAATGGGAGAATACTGGATATATTTCTGGACAAATGAAAATATACCTGTTGAGCCGATACACGTTCATATTGCAAAAGGTAAACCAACGGACAATGCAACAAAGGTGTGGATCACCGGTGCGGGGAAGTGTCTGCTCTGTAATAATAATTCCAGAATACCCATGCATATACTGCGCAATATTATGAGAATGATCGAGGCAAGAAGTGCTGATATTGTGCAAAAATGGTATTCTTATTTCAATGAAATCACTTATTACTGCTGATTGCGTAATGGCAGACAGCAGCCAGACATGGAGGTTTTATGAACAAATTCGAAAAAAAATTCGGCAGATACGCAATTAAAAATATTTCCCTGATGCTGATTCTGTGCTATGCGGTGGGCTATGTGATCGAAATGGTGGGGGGCAATTTCATCAATTTCCTGACGCTGGATCCCTACCAGATTCTGCATGGGCAGATCTGGCGGATCGTGACATGGATTCTGGTGCCGCCCTCATCCTTTAATCTGTTTACGGTCATTATGCTGTATTTCTACTATTCCGTGGGTACTGCGCTGGAGCGTACCTGGGGAGCCTATCGGTACAATGTATATCTGTTTTCGGGGATGCTGTTTACGGTGGCGGGCAGTTTTGTGGCCATGGGACTTTGCTATGTATTCTATGGGGACATCATGTCGGCCTCCGGCAGCATGGCATATGTATGCAGTCTCTACAGCCGCCTGTTCAGCACCTATTATATCAATATGTCCATACTGCTGGCCTTTGCCGCTACGTTCCCGAATGCGGAGGTACTGCTGATGTTTGTGATCCCGGTGAAGATGAAATGGATGGGGATTATTTATGGGGCAATTCTGGTATTCGATGCGATTCAGGATACAGGAAGCCCGCTGGCCAATATCTTCTATCGGACAGCCATTGTGGCCTCTCTGCTGAATTTTGTGATCTTCTGGTTTACCAGCAGGAGCCACATCCATATGTCGCCCAAAGAAGTGAAGCGTCGGCAGAGCTTCAAGCATGAGATCAAGAAGAACCCCAAGATCAGCGGGCATAAATGCGCAGTCTGCGGCAGGACGGATGCGGATGATCCTACGCTGGAGTTCCGCTATTGCTCTAAATGCGAGGGGAATTATGAATACTGCCAGTACCATATTTTTACCCATGAGCATGTGAAAAAACATTGACCAGAATGTAACCTAAATGCGGGAATGCTGTCAATAAAAGCAGAGGAAGAGAAAGGACGATAAATGAATCAGGAAATTTTGTTTGCCCGGATCCTGGAGCAGGTCAGGGTTAAGGCCGGGGATCAGGGAGGCTGGATCAGTGAGGAGGACGTGCAGGAGGCTTTTGCACCCATGGGGCTGTCCGGAGATCAGCTGCAGATGGTCTATGACTATCTGTTAAAGCATAAGATCGGGATCAATGAGCCGGTGGATCCGGAAGATTATCTGACGGAGGAAGAGAAAAATTATTTGCAGAATTATCTGGATGAACTGGCGGCATTGCCGGAAAGGAGCCCAGGGGAAAAGGAAGCCATCACTCTCTCCGCCATGGCGGGAGATATGGACGCCCAGAGTCTGCTGGCAGAGATCTACCTACAGGATGTGGCGGAGGTGGCTAGGCTTTACAGCGGTCAGGGAGTTTCTCTGGAGGATCTGATCGGCGAGGGAAATCTGGCATTAACCATGGGAGTATCCATGCTGGGCGCACTGGAGCACTCTTCGGAGGCGCAGGGAATGCTGGGGAAGATGATGATGGATGCCATGGAGGATTTGATCCAGGCACAGCAGAATACGGAAAGGGCAGATCAGAAGATGGCAGGCCGTATCAATAAAGTGTTGGAGGCCGCACGGGAGC
This sequence comes from uncultured Acetatifactor sp., assembly GCA_944381545.1. Classification (GTDB taxonomy): domain Bacteria; phylum Bacillota; class Clostridia; order Lachnospirales; family Lachnospiraceae; genus Acetatifactor. The sequence goes on from CALWLO010000017.1 coordinate 7,207, forward strand.
TGTCAGAGGAGCTGCACCGGAAGGTAACGGTGGAGGAACTGGTACAGGAGACGAAACTGTCAGAGAAGGCCATACGGGATGCGATACGTCTCAGCGGTCATCAGATTGAATACCTGGAGGAACCCTGATGCTGTCAGAGAAGCAGAATTATGAAGATTATAAATATGTAATGGTGGATACGGGCAATGTGTACCTGGGAGCAAAATACGCCTATAAAGAGCTCATACAAAATGAAGATGTACCGTTTAAAATACGCTCTATTGTGGAACGCTATATTTTACCGGAGACAGATCCGGATACCACGCTGGAGAGCGATTTTTACTATATGACCACTGACAGCTTTGCCTACCGTACCTACAGGCAGCTGAAGGTTAAGGTAAAATGCAGCAGGCTGGTGGAAAAGAGAGGTCTCTTTTTCCGCAAAAAAGGGAAGAAGGCCTATGCAACGGAGCTGATCAGCCTGGAGGATTTTGCGGGGATGTCTCCGGCTCAAAAGCAGGCGGAAGGGATCCTGGTGCAGGAGATCGTGGTCAATAAGCTGGCAATGATGGTTTTTACCCTGTAAGCAGCGGAAAATCAAAGACCCCGCTGCAAGCAACAGGGCATCAAATTTGCAGCGCCCCAAGGGGCGGGAAGAAAGTAATCAATCAGAAGCGAGGATGAGAGAATGCGGGTAGAGGAAGTAACAAGCTATGAAATCATAGAAAAGAGAGAAATAAAAGATTTAAATTCCATGAGTTATCTGCTGCGGCATAAGAAAACAGGAGCAAGGGTGGCACTGTTAGAGAACGATGATAACAATAAGGTATTTTATATTGGTTTCCGGACACCGCCGGAAAACTCCACCGGGGTAGCGCATATCCTGGAGCATTCCGTGCTGTGCGGCTCCCGGGAGTTTCCGGTGAAGGATCCCTTTGTGGAGCTGGTAAAGGGATCCCTGAATACCTTTTTAAATGCCATGACCTATCCGGATAAGACGATCTATCCCGTTGCCAGCTGCAATGACAAGGATTTTCAGAATCTGATGCATGTGTATTTGGATGCGGTTTTCTATCCCCGGATTTATGACACGGACAAGATCTTTATGCAGGAGGGCTGGCATTATGAGCTGGACGGCCCGGAGGGAGAGCTGACTCTTAACGGTGTGGTATATAACGAGATGAAGGGAGCGCTTTCGGCGCCGGAGGATGTGCTTTTTCATGAGCAGATGAAATCTCTGTATCCGGATACTCCCTATGGCAAGGTCTCCGGAGGTGATCCGGAGGTGATTCCCGAGCTTTCCTATGAGGAGTTTCTGGAATTTCACAGAAAGTATTATCATCCTTCCAATTCGTATATCTATCTGTATGGCAATATGAATATGGGGGAAAAACTGGAGTTTATTGACCGGCAGTACCTGTCTGCCTTTGACCGGCTGGAGATAGACAGCTCCATCCGTGAGCAGGAGCCATTTCCCGCACTGCGCAGAGTGGTGAAGGAATATCCCGTCAGTGAGGAAGCGCAGGAGAAGGAAAGCGGTTATCTGAGCTATAATATGACGGCTGGGGATTGTCTGGACCGGGAGCTTTATGTGGCCTTTCAGGTGCTGGATTATGCACTTTGCAGTGCCCCGGGAGCTCCCTTAAAGCAGGTGCTGCTGGATCATTCCATGGGGAAGGATGTCTACAGTGACTATGACAATGGAATTCAGCAGCCGTACTTCTGCGTGGTGGCCAGCGATACGGATACGGAAAAAGCGGATCAGTTTGTGGAACTGATTGATCAGGAGCTGCGGCGGATCGTAAAGGAGGGCTTTGACCCAAAGCTCCTTCTGGCAGGCCTGAATCATTTTGAATTCCGATACCGGGAGGCGGATTTCGGCAGATATCCCAAGGGCCTGATGTATGGCCTGCAGATGCTGGACAGCTGGCTCTACGCAGATACGAAGCCCTTTATCCATATTGAGGCCAATGAAACCTTTGCCAGGCTGCGGGAAAAGGCGGGGCAGGGGTATTTTGAACAGTTGATCCAGTCCTATATGATTGACAATCCTCACAAGTCCCTGGTGATTCTGCGGCCGAAAAAGGGCATGGCCCAGGCGCAGGAGGCGGCGCTGAAGCAGCAGCTGGCAGACCGCAAGGCGGGTATGAGTCAGGAGCAGTTAGAGGAAATCATAGCCCGGCATCAGGCCCTGACGGTTTATCAGGAAGAGGAGGACAGTAAGGAAGCCCTGGCCAGGATTCCCATGCTGGAGCGGAAGGATATCGGCAGGGAGGCCAGGAAGCTGGTGAATGAGGAGACCCGGATCGGCGGGATTGGGGCGCTGCGCCATACCCTGTTTACCAATGGCATTGCCTATATCCGTCTGGTCTTTTCCCTGGGGCAGGTGCCGGAGCGTCTTTACCCTTATGTGGGAATCCTCAAAAATTGCCTGGGCCTGCTGAATACGGCACATTACAGTTATGGGGAGCTTTCCAACGAGATTGATCTGAGTACCGGCGGTATGGGGGCGGTAAACAATATCTACGGTAATGTGGAGAACACCGATGTGTATCAGGCTACCCTGGAGCTGAAGACCAAGGTATTGTATGAAAATATTGACAGAGCGATGGAGCTGCTGCAAGAGATCCTGATGACTTCAGACTATACGGATGAAAAGAGACTTTTGGAGATCCTATCAGAGCGGCAGTCCCAGATGCAGTCCCAGATGACAGCCAGGGGGAACAGTGTGGCAATGAACCGTGCGCTGGCTTACGGCAGTGTATCCGGTGTGGTCAGCGAAACCCTGTCGGGTATTCCTTATTTCCGATTGCTGTCCCGGATCCAGGGGCATTTTGCCCAAGAGAAGGAGACACTGATAAAGGCGCTGCAGGAGCTGGCAGCCATTATTTTCCGCAGGGAGAATCTGCTGGTGGACTATGTGGGCACCGATGAGGGATGGGATCGGACGGCGGCGGCAGCAGAGCGTCTGGCAGAGAGCCTGTATACCTGTCCTGTGGCAAAGGGAAGCTATCAGCCTGTTCCCCTGCGGCTGCAGGAGGGCTTTATGACGGCCGGACAGGTATTGTATGTGTGCCGGGCCGGCAACTTTAAAAAGAAGGGGCTGCCCTATAAGGGAACCCTGCGCTTTTTAAAGGTGATGATGGAATATGAATATTTATGGATGAATATCCGTGTAAAGGGAGGCGCCTATGGCTGTATGTGCAGCTTTGGCAGATCGGGTGAGAGCTATTTTGTTTCCTACCGGGATCCCCACTTAAAGCATACGGTGGAGATCTATGAGAAGGCGGCGGAGACGGTGGCACAGTTCAGCGCAGATGAACGTACCATGACCCAGTATATTATCGGGGCTGTCAGCGATATGGATACTCCTATGAATCCGGCTGCATACGGTCTGTTTTCCTTAAGTGCATATCTGTGTGGGATCACCCAGCAGATGCTGGATCAGGAGAGAAAGGAGCTGCTGGGGGCCACCCAGGAGGAAATCCGGGAGCTGGCCGCTTATATTCGTGCGTTCATGCAGGATGATTTCCTGTGTGTGGTGGGCAATGCCCAGAAGATCAAAGAAGAAAAGGAACTGTTTTTGACAACGGAAAACCTGTTTTAGGCCCTGGGAAGCGTGCTGAAACAGGAAGGCTGTTGCCGGGGTCATTTTCGGAGCCCGGAAGGGAATCCGGATATGCGGAGAGGAGAGGGTATGAAAAAGTTCAGAAAAAAATGTTTATCCATGATAGCGGCTATGACGCTTGCCCTGGGAGTAATGACTGCCTGCGGCGCATCGTCGGACAGCAATGTTTCAACGATGGCGGTTACCGGGGAGTCCAGCAGATCCGAGGTAGACATCGCCGAGGAAGCATATTATGAAACCGATTCCCTGGGGATGGATACGGGGTATTCCGGTGAAATGCCCCAGGAGGGCGCTTCCCCGGACAGCCGGATGCAGGGATCGGATGCAGACAGTCAGCAGAGCAGCCGCAAGCTGATCCGTACGGTAAATATGTCCGTGGAGACCAGGGAATTTGACAGTGTCATGGCGACTCTGGAGCAGCGGGTGACAGAATTAGGCGGCTATATTGAAAATATGGATACCTATAACGGCAGCGCCTACAGCAGCTACCGTTCCAGCCGCAGCGCCAGCATGACGGTCAGGATCCCCCAGGATCGGCTCAGTACGTTTTTAAGCGAGGTATCGGAGATCAGCAATGTAATCAGGCGGTCAGAAAGTGTGGAAGATGTGACCCTGGCTTATGTGGGTCTGGACAGCCACAAGAAAACCCTGCAGGCGGAGCATGAGCGTCTGCTGGAGCTGATGGAGCAGGCGGAGTACATAGAGGATATCATTACCATCGAGGAGCGCCTGTCCCAGGTGCAGTATCAGATCGAAAGCATGGAATCCCAGCTGCGAACCTATGATAACAAGGTGGATTACGGAACCGTATATCTGGATATCAGTGAAGTAAAGGAGCTGACGCCGGTACAGGAGGAGACGGTATGGGAGAGGATCAGCGGCGGCTTTATGGAGGATCTGCGAAAGGTCGGCGAGGGCGCTTTGGAGATTGCAATCTGGCTGCTGTCCCATATTCCCACACTGCTGGTATGCGCTCTGGCGATTGCCCTGTTTATCATTTGGATCAGATGGTGCCAGAGAAGAGGGCGCAGGAAAGCGGCTAAGAAAGGCGATCAGAAAGCGGCAGTGAATACAGATAACAATACAGTGCAGAAAGAGGAAAATACCAATGTGTGAAAATCCAGCCTATAAATCAGGCTTCGTGACCCTGATCGGCCGCCCCAACGTAGGGAAATCCACGCTGATGAACCGGTTGATCGGTCAGAAGATTGCCATTACCAGCAATAAGCCCCAAACCACCCGGAATCGGATCCAGACGGTGTATACCTCCGAAGAGGGGCAGATTGTATTTGTGGATACTCCCGGCATCCATAAGGCGAAAAATAAGCTGGGGGACTATATGGTAAATGTTGCGGAGCGTACCTTATCCGAGGTGGATGTGATCCTGTGGCTGGTGGAGCCCAGCAATTTTATCGGTGCGGGGGAGCGTCACATCATCGAACAGCTGCAGAAAGTAAAAACCCCGGTGATCCTGGTGATCAATAAGGTGGATACCGTAAAACGGGAGGAACTGCTGCCCTATATTGATACCTACCGGCAGCAGATGGATTTTCAGGAGATCGTGCCGGTATCGGCGCTGAAAGGGGATAACACGGACACCCTGATCTCCTGTATCATGAAGTATCTTCCCTATGGGCCGGCATTTTATGATGAGGATACCATTACGGATCAGCCCATGCGCCAGATTGTGGCAGAGCTGATCCGGGAGAAGGCGCTGCGTCTTCTGGAGGAGGAAATCCCCCATGGTATCGCTGTCAGCATTGAGCAGATGCATTACCGGAAAAGGATCTGTGATATCGAGGCCACCATTATCTGTGAGCGGGATTCCCATAAGGGGATTATTATCGGCAAGGGCGGCAGTATGTTAAAGCGTATTGGATCTGCGGCGAGGCCGGATATTGAAGAGCTGCTGGAGCTGCAGGTGAATCTGCAGCTGTGGGTTAAGGTAAAAAAAGATTGGAGAGACAGCGACTTTTTGCTGAAAAATTTTGGTTATAATCCCAAAGATATCCAGTAGCTTTTCCTGCGCATAGAAAAGGCAAAAAAGCGAACCCTATAGGTATCAGCAAAAGAACAGGGGGCGCAGATATGCAAGAGATATCAGAGAACAGCGAGGCAGGGCAGGGCAGCAGTTTCTACTGGCAGAGATTTGTAAGCACCGGGAAGGTGGAGGATTATCTGCGGTATTCCCGCTTCGGGGAATCCCAGGAAACTGTGCAGAGGCAGTCAGGAGCAGAGCCAAATGCAGGATATGATTATGGTTACGGGAATGATATTGAAACAGACGCCTATCGGTGAATATGATAGGCGTATCTGTTTGCTTACAAAGGAAAGAGGAAAGATATCGGCATTTGTCAGGGGATCCCGCAAGCCGGGCAGCCGCTTAAGCAGCGCTGCCAATCCTTTTTCCTTTGGCATATTTAAGCTATATGAGGGAAAGACCTCCTATAATGTGACGGAGGTTGAGATTCAGAATTATTTTGAGGAGCTGAGAACGGATTACATAGGTGCCTGTTATGGCATGTATTTTGCGGAAATTGCAGATTATTACACCAGGGAAAACAATGACGAGCGTCAGATGCTGGGGCTCTTATATCAGTCCCTGCGGGCTTTGTGCGCCCCTGCCATACCCAATGAATTGGTGCGGTGTATCTATGAAATCAAAAGCATTGTGGTAAACGGAGAATTTCCCGGCCTGCGGCGTGACCGGCCCTTGGAAGAGTCCACGGTCTATACCCTGGAATATATCGTTGCAAGCAGTATAGAGAAGCTCTATACTTTTAATGTGACTCCCCCGGTGCTGGCTCAGCTGCAGGAGGAGGCAGAGTGGTATTGCCGTAAAATCCTCGGGCATCAATTCAAAAGTCTGGAAATTCTGAAAAGTCTCTGTTGAAAAAGCGGCACAAGTCGGATATAATAAAGGATATGTTTTAGTTTTACATGGGAAAGGATACAGATTATGAGGAGTAGAAATAGAGCCATTAAAGCGCTGGCACTAGCCGGGGTCTGCATACTGAATCTGGCAGGCTGCGGCGCAGGAGCACTTGATGAGCCCATCAACACCTCTGCGATCGTACTGGCAGCAGACGGAAGCTTTACCCAGTGCCGTGTGGAAGCCTTTGACAGGGAGTACTATCAGCTCAGCGAGTTGGACAGTATGATTCGCCAGGAGGTACAGGACTTTGTGAACCAAAGAGGCGGTCAGAACGCAGATGGCGAACCGCTTGTGAGCGTTGAGGAGGTAAGTTATCTGGAGGAAGACAGCAGTCAGGTTATGGTGGCGCTGCATTTTGCGGACAGCCAGGTCTATGAGGATTATATGGCTGAGGTGGATCAGCAGCCCCATGAGCTTTTCTATGGCACGCTGCAGCAGGCGCTTGAGCGGGGCTATGAGCTGGGAGGGGTTCTGCTGGATGCCAAAAAGGGAACTGTAATTGCCCCGGAGCAGCTGGAAAAAAATGCGGATAACCTGATACTGGTATTTGAGGACGAACTGCAGATTCGCTGCCCGTCTAAGGTGCTGTACTGCAGCAGCAATGTGAGTCTGACGGATGCCGGCTATGCCCAGGGCACAGGCGAGGGACTGAAGTATATCCTGATGAAGTAATGGGCAATGTGCTGTAGAGACGTGCGCAGAGCTTAAAATATGAGGAGGAAGTATTTATGGAAAAGACAATGGAGAAGATCGTTGCACTGGCGAAATCAAGAGGTTTTGTATATCCCGGATCCGAAATCTACGGCGGGCTGGCGAATACCTGGGACTACGGCAATTTGGGTGTGGAGCTGAAAAATAATGTAAAGAAAGCCTGGTGGCAGAAGTTTATACAGGAGAATCCTTATAATGTAGGTGTGGACTGTGCAATTCTGATGAACCCTCAGACCTGGGTGGCCAGCGGTCATCTGGGCGGTTTCTCCGATCCCCTGATGGACTGCAGGGAGTGCCATGAGCGGTTCCGTGCAGATAAGCTGATTGAGGATTTCTGTGAGGAGAATGGCATAATCCTGGATGAGAGCGTGGATGCTTGGAGTCAGGAGAGGATGAAGAATTTTGTGGAGGAGCATCATATTCCCTGCCCCAGCTGCGGCAAGCATAATTTCACCGATATCCGTCAGTTTAACTTGATGTTCAAGACCTTCCAGGGGGTAACCGAGGATGCGAAGAATACGGTTTATCTGCGCCCGGAGACTGCGCAGGGTATCTTTGTGAATTTCAAAAATGTACAAAGAACCTCCCGGAAGAAGATTCCCTTTGGCATAGGCCAGATCGGTAAATCCTTCCGTAATGAGATTACTCCCGGTAACTTTACTTTCCGTACCAGAGAGTTTGAGCAGATGGAATTGGAGTTCTTCTGCGAGCCCGGTACGGATCTGGAATGGTTTCAGTATTGGAGAGGCTTCTGCCGGGATTGGCTGCTTTCTCTGGGAATCAAGGAGGAGGAGATGCGGCTCCGCGACCACAGCCCTGAGGAGCGGTGCTTTTACAGCAAGGGAACCACGGATATCGAGTTCCTGTTCCCCTTTGGCTGGGGCGAGCTGTGGGGCATTGCGGACAGAACGGATTATGACCTGACCCAGCATCAGAATACTTCCGGCGAGGATATGTCTTATTTTGATGATGAAAAGAAAGAGAAATATGTGCCCTATGTGATTGAACCCTCCCTGGGCGCTGACCGTGTGGTGCTGGCTTTCCTGTGCGCCGCCTATGATGAGGAGGATCTGGGGGATGGAGATATGCGAACTCTGCTGCGTTTCCATCCGGCGCTGGCGCCGGTGAAGATCGGTGTACTGCCGCTGTCTAAGAAGCTGGCGGAAGGCGCAGAGAAGATTTATGGGCAGCTGTCTAAGAAGTATAACTGCGAGTATGATGACAGAGGCAATATCGGTAAGCGGTATCGACGTCAGGATGAGATCGGTACACCGTTCTGTGTAACCTATGACTTTGAGTCCGAGACCGACGGCTGTGTAACCGTCCGTTTCCGCGACTCCATGGAGCAGGAGAGAGTGGCTATTGCCGGTCTGGATGCTTATTTTGCAGACAAATTTGTTTTTTAAAAAAGGGATAGGGCTGCCGGAAGGGCAGGCACCGGGAGTTATGTAAGCGGTGTCCTGTTCCGGGCAGCCTGTTTATTTCTGCGAGCAATAAGCCGTGCGGAGGCACTTGTGCGTGCATTCTTTGATTTCTATCGGGAGTAGTGGGTAAGCATGGAAAAAACAGAGATATTCAGCATTTTGGGAATAGAGGAGACTGGGGAAGAGAAGGCTGTCAAAGCGGCCTACCGGAAAAAACTTGCGGTGACGAATCCGGAGGATAATCCGGAGGGCTTCAAGCGTCTTCGCCAGGCTTATGAGGAGGCGCTTGCCCTGGCGAAGCAGACAGGGGAGGAGCCGCAGGAGCAGGATACCACGGAAAGCGGGCGTTGGGTAGAGGGCGCCGCCAGACTCTATAGTACCTTGAGCGGCAGACAGGATCTGGAGAGGTGGAAAAAATTGTTTTCCCAAGATATTTATCTGTCTCTTGACGGAGAGGCGGAATGCCAGGAGAAGCTGCTGATCTTTCTGATGAAGCATTATAGGCTGCCAACGCAGATATGGAAGCTGCTGGGGGAGAAGCTGGAGATCTGTAAGCGCCAGTCGGAATTAAAGGAGCGTTTTCCTGCAGAGTTTATTGATTATTTGATCAGCCGGGTGACGAAAGGAGAGGAAGTGGAATTTTCCCAGTTTGATGGCCCGGAGGATGGGGACTATGATGCTTTCCTGCAATGCTATGACAATTGCTGGAATGCATTGCAGGAGCAGAAGCTGGAGTATGCTTCGCAGCTTTTGCAGGAGAGTGAGCATATGGGGATCACCCATCCCTGTATGGAGGTCTGCCGGGCCAGGTATTACCAGGCCGGCGGAAGGCAGGAGGAGGCAGTCGGCTGTCTGAAGAAGCTTCAGCAAAAATTTCCCGGGGATGAACTGGTAGAATTCAATCTAGCCCAGATGTTATGGGATCAGGGATATATGGAGGAGGCGGCCAGAGGCTTTGAGGGGATTAAGGAGCGCAATGATAAGCATTATACGGCCAACTTACGCCTGGCAAAGTGGTATCATGACCAGGGGGATGACCCAAGGGCGAAAAAATGTGCGGAGGAGGTATTATCCGGCGGATATGATGAGGAGTTTCACCGGCTTTTGAAGGAAATCAACGCCGGGCTGGAACGGGAGCTGGAGAAAAAAGCGGCACGGGAGCACAGACCGGAGGATATATTGGAGCTGGGATGGTGCTATCTGCAGGATGAACGCTTTTCAACGGGAATACGTTATGTGAGGGAGATTGAGGGGCGGATTCCCGAGGGCCGCAGGGAGGAGTATCTCGGCCTGATGGCAAAACTGTACCGGGAGGCCGCAGAGTACGAGAAATCCATAGAATATGCGCAGCGATGGAGCCGGGCACTTAAGGAGAAGATTCCCACAGAGGAAGGAGAACCCCGGGAAAAGGATGAGGACAGACTGCGTCAGTCCCATGCGATCTGCATGCAGTGTTACCGGGCGCTGGGATATCTGGATAAGTCTTATTATGAACTGGCCCTTAAGGAGGCGGATATCATGGAGACAGTCAATCCTCATGATATCGGCGTGATGTTTGAGCGTGCCCATATCTATATGGAAATGGAGGATTATGAGAAATGCCTGGAATTGGTAAAGCGGCTGGTGCAGGAATACCGGATATTTGCAGCGCTGGCCACGGCGCTGGAAGCCTATCGCAGACAATGGGATGCAGGGGGCGTGGTGCGGACGGCTACTCAGCTGATCCAGTATTTTCCGGGGTATGTCAGGCCCTATGTGGATATGGCCAAGGTGTATCTGGATCTGAAGCAGTATAAGGAATTGGAGGAGCTGCTGGCTCAGGCGAAGGAAAAGGGCCTTGAAAGTCCCTATTTGGAGGCCTATGCCTATCAGAAGGATCATAAGACCGCTACCGATCTGATGCAGAATAAGGTAGATAATTTCCGCCGGATATTTTTAAGTCATGTAGGAAAAGGGGATTTATCCTTTTATGAGCCGGGGCTGGAGAAGCTGAAGGAATATCTTTATCAGGCGCCGGGAGCCTATCTGCTGGTAGAGCGGGGGATTTTCCATAAGGCTGCCCATCATTATCAGGAAGCGCTTGCGGATTTTGAACTGGTGCTGTCCTATAAACCTCAGCAGATCTATGCTTTAAACGGCATCAGCCAGGTACATAAATGTCAGGGTAATTATGAGCAGGCAATAATCTATCTGCGCAGGGCCATTCTTTATGACAGCGAGGGAGATCTGCTTCCCAGCGCCTATATGGATATGGCGGAGCTGTATCTGTGTCTGGCGGATTATGAGAAAGCGCTGGAATATGTGAGACAGTATGAAAGATGTGCAGAAGGGAGAAAGCTTCAGTTAAGCGCCTATCGTCAGGATCAGATTGCCACAGGCTATATCCGCAGCGGCAGGACGAAAGAGGCGAGAGCCATTTTGGAGAGGGCCTATGCAAAGGATCCTTTTAGGCTGTATGATAAGCTGGTGGATATGTACCAAGTCACCGGAGAGCCTGACGAGGCGTGGAAGATCCTGAAGCAGTGGGCAGGAGAACTGAAAATTGAGGAAAGCGCTCTGGGAAAGCTGCTGAAAAAGGTGAAATACAGAAGCGGTCAGTTCTGCGACTATTATGTCAGCAGGGGCTGGACGGAGCTGCTCTACGGCGATAAAAGCAGCGTTATAAAGGCTTTTACCAGTGCGTTATACTATCAGCTGGAGGATAATAAGGCGGATGGGGTTCTGTGTGATGCCGTGTTTGCCTTTATTCTGTGCGGCGAGGAGAAGCTGGGGAAAAAATATGGAACAAAGCTTAAGGAGCGTCTGCGGCAGGAGCAGTTTTCAGGAGTAAACAGATATTACGAGCAGGAAAAGGGACATCTGCAGACGAGATGTCTTGCGGCATACTATACGGAGCCGGTGGAGAAGCTGGAGGAGCTGCTGGCGCAGGAGAGCGGCTGTGAGTGCTGTCATTTCTGTACCTATGCCATCTGTAAAGAGCTGGAGGGCGTGCGGATCCTGCTGATGATCCGCCAAGGAAAGGCTCAAGAAGCGAAAGAGCGCCTTGCTCATAATCTGGAAGTCCAGCCCCAGGATGAATATATGCTGGCCATAAAGCATATCGTTTTCCGGGACAATGTGTGAGAGGAACGGCTCACATTCTTCATCTGTTTTTTGTACCGTCCCTGGCGGCATGACGGGAAGCGTGGCAGTAAAGAGAGGGCAATATCGCAAGCGGGGCTTGCGATATGCATGGGGGTTTATATGATAGTAGGAATTGATTTAGGAACAACAAACAGTCTGATTGCTTGGTTTTCCCCAGAGGGGCCGAAGATCATCCCCAATCGTCTGGGGAAAAACCTGACCCCTTCAGTGGTCAGCGTGGATGAGGAAGGCCATGTATATGTAGGGGAGACTGCCCGGGAGCGTATGAGCCTGTATCCGGAATCGGTGGTCAGCGCCTTTAAGCGCAGTATGGGTACGGAGAGACAATATACTTTAAGCGGGCATAGGTATCGGCCTGAGGAATTGTCCAGCTTTGTGCTTCGTTCTCTGAAAGAGGATGCGGAGGCCTATCTGGGAGAGGAGATCACGGAAGCGGTGATCAGTGTACCGGCCTATTTTGATGATAAGCGCCGAAAGGCCACCAAGCGCGCCGGGGAACTGGCGGGTTTAAAGGTGGAGCGTATGATTTCCGAGCCTACGGCAGCGGCAGTGGCCTATGGTCTGTATGACAAGACCAGGGATACCAGGTTCCTGGTGTTTGATTTGGGCGGCGGCACTTTCGATGTATCCATTCTGGAGCTGTACCATAATATTCTGGAGGTCCGGGCCGTGGCCGGGGACAATTACCTGGGGGGCGAGGATTTTACGGGGGTGATGGGAAAGCTGTTTCTGCAGAAGCAGAAGCTGGCTCTGAGCAGCCTGTCTGAAAAGGAACAGGTGCGTCTGTATAAACAGGCGGAAAAGGCCAAATGTGCCATCAGTGACAGTGACCGGGTAGAGATGAAATGTCTGATTGGAGAGCAGCAGCTGGAGGCGGAGATCACCTGTAAGGAATATGAGGAGGCCTGCGAGGAACTGCTGAACAGGATCCGGGAGCCGGTGAAAAAAAGTCTGTCCGATGCGGGCCTGAAGCTGGGAGATATCGATGAGATCCTGCTGATCGGGGGCGCTACCAGGCTGTCCATAGTCAGAGATTTCCTGATACGGTTGTTTCGCAAGTTTCCGGATACCAATATGAATCCCGATGAAGCGGTGGCTCTGGGGGCGGCGGTTCAGGCTGCCATGAAGGAGCGCCGGGAAGAGGTCAGGGAAGTGATTCTGACGGATGTATGTTCCTTTACTCTGGGCACGGAGGTGGTTGTAGAGTATGAGGAAGGAAAATTCGAGGACGGGCGTTTCTGCCCCATCATTGAGCGGAACACTGTGATCCCTGCCAGTCATACGGAGCGTATGTACACCGTCCGGGATAATCAGGATAAGGTCAGAATCAGGGTGCTGCAGGGAGAGAGCCGCTTTGCCCGGAATAATCTGTTCCTGGGGGAGATGGTAATTGATCTGCCTAAGGCGCCTAAGGGTCAGGAGTCCGTGGATGTGACATATACGTATGATATTAATTCCCTGCTGGAGGTGGAGGTGAAAGTGGTTTCCACCGGGCTGACCCGGAAAATGATTATCAAGGGTGCGGATAATACCATGACCGATGAGGAGATAACCAGGCGCATGGAGGAACTGGCCTATCTGAAAATCCAGCCCAGGGATCAGGAGGAGAACCGTCTGGTGCTGCTTAGGGCTGAGCGTATGTATGAGGAATCCTTGGGAGACAAACGCAGGAAGCTGGATCATTATCTAAACCGCTTTGAAGCCGCCCTGAAAGGGGGAGATCATCAGGAGATTGCCCAGACCAGGGCGGATTTGACGGAATTCCTGGATGAGGACGAGGAGTAGAGGGATGCGCCGCAGAGCTCTGTATGGCTTTAAGGATGTGGTTGACAAGTCTCAGGAATAAATCTATAATAACAAAGATTGAAAAGCAGTGTAGAAAGATACAGAAAACAGAGGAGTTTGGAGGAAAACATCATGAAAGCATATGGTGTAAACGAGTTACGAAGAATGTATCTCGATTTTTTTGAGAGTAAAGGGCATCTGAAATTAAAGAGCTTTTCCCTGGTACCGCCTCACACGGACAAGAGTCTTCTGCTGATTAACGCAGGCATGGCGCCTTTGAAACCATATTTTACCGGACAGGAGATTCCTCCCTGCAGGAGAGTAACCACCTGTCAGAAATGTGTGCGTACCGGCGATATTGAGAATGTGGGCAAGACCGCCCGCCATCTGACCTTTTTTGAAATGCTGGGCAATTTCTCGTTTGGAGATTATTTTAAGCATGAGGCCATTGCCTGGAGCTGGGAGTTTCTGACCGAGGTGATCGGTATGGATCCGGAGAGGCTCTATCCCTCTATCTATGGTGAGGATGACGAGGCTTTTGAAATCTGGAATCAGGAGATCGGTATCCCAGCAGAGAAGATCACCCGTTTCTATCGGGATGAGAATGGGGAATGCGACAATTTCTGGGAGCACGGAGCAGGCCCCTGCGGTCCCTGCTCGGAGATCTACTATGACAGAGGGATCCAATATGGCTGCGGAAAGCCTGACTGTAAGGTGGGCTGTGATTGTGACAGATTCATGGAAGTCTGGAACAATGTGTTTACCCAGTTTGAAAGTGACGGAAAGGGTAACTATGAGGAGCTGTCCCAGAAAAATATTGATACCGGCATGGGGTTGGAACGTCTGGCTGTCGTGGTACAGGATGTGGACTCGGTTTTTGATATCGACACGATGAAAGCCATCCGCGACAGGATTTGCCAGATTGCAGGGGTGACTTATCAGACGGATGAGAC
>CALWLO010000018.1 GCA_944381545.1 uncultured Acetatifactor sp.
ATCAGGTGTGAAAATTTGTGTACCGGGCAAAAAGATACGCTCCTGTTGGGGAAAAAGACAGCATATCGTAAGCTGGCAGGCTGTTTTTCCGATGGGCGATATATCGGGTGGCATACGGACTACGGATGGGGAAGCTATTATTTTTATGATATGGACAGCGGGGAATTATACAGTTGGGATGTGAAGGAAGACGGAATGTATGTTTTTTCAAAATTCCTTGCAGCTGGAAGGTTTTATTATAATAATAGCAGCAGTGAGGACAATGCTGTCTATGCTTGGGATTTATCCACAGGTCAGGCATACCGTCAGGCTTTAGGCAATGGGCGGGGTATGCAATTTAGGCAGTATGGGGAAGGACTGCTTGCTCTGGAGGTTCAGTTTGAAGACAGGGTTGAGCTGGCTAATGTATGCAGCGGCGGCCTTTCCTATGATTGATAAGGAAGATCCGCCAGTATTAATGAGATTTCTTATTGACTTTTTCAGCGTCCCGTGTTAAAATGCATTAAACCGTTGAGGAAGAGTGAGTAAGTCATATCCCTTTTTCTTCAGAGAGCTGCCGGGGGAGGGAAGGCGGCGGAAAACATAGGACTGAATGGACTTCCGAGGGCAATCAGAACAGATATTTTCTAAGTATGTGCGCCGGGGCAGAACTCCCCGTCAACAAAGGTTGGCATATGTTAGTATGCGCAGAGAGGGCACATTGTATCAATGTGTCAAGCCGGGTGGCACCGCAGGAATGATTTATCCTGTCCCAGCAAGTTGCTTGAGGGGACAGGATTTTTTATGTCTTATCCCCCATATAGTATTAGTCATATGGACTAAAAAAGTAGGAGGAAAAAGAAGATGAAAAAATTAATTTCAGTGTTGCTTTCCATGATGTTGGCGTTAGGTTTAACTGCCTGCGGCAGCGGCGATGAGGGCGGTGCTTCCGGGGATGAGGGGAAGACCTATTCCGTGGGCATCTGCAATTATGTGGATGACGCTTCCCTCAATCAGATCGTCGCCAATATCGAGGCGCAGCTTCAGGCCCTGGGCGAGGAAAACAATGTGACGTTCGAAATTTCGTATGATAATTGTAATGCGGATGCCAATGTGCTGTCCCAGATTATTGCGAATTTTGTGGCAAATGATGTGGATCTGATGGTGGCAGTGGCGACTCCCGTAGCTATGGCAATGCAGTCAGCTACGGAGGAAAATCAGATCCCTGTAGTGTTTGCCGCTGTCTCGGATCCGGTTTCCACCGGAGTGGTGGCTTCTCTGGAAGCGCCCGGCAGCAATATCACCGGTACTTCTGATTATCTGGATACCAATGCCATCATGAATCTGATCTTTGCAGCAGATCCGGATGCGGATAAGATCGGTTTGCTCTATGACCTGGGGCAGGACTCCTCCACCACGGCAATCGCTGATGCCAAGGCCTATCTGGATGCCAAGGGGGTTGCCTATGTGGAGCGCACCGGAACTACGGTGGATGAGGTAATGTTGGCTGCCCAGGCGCTGATCGCCGATGAGGTGGACGCCATCTTTACTCCCAGCGACAATACGATTATGAATGCACAGCTCTCCATCTATGAGACCTTGACGGAGGCTGGGATTCCCCAGTATACCGGAGCGGATTCCTTTGCTCTTAACGGTGCTTTTCTCGGATATGGCGTGGACTATGCCAATCTGGGAGTGGAGACTGCCAATATGGTATACGATGTTCTGGTAAACGGCAGTAATCCGGCAAGCACACCGGTCAAGACCTTTGATAACGGTACGGCTACGGTGAATACGGAGACCTGTGCAGCGCTGGGGATTGACTTTGATGCGATATCCGAGGTCTTTGCTCCATTCTGCACAAAGGTACAGTCCATTACCACCGCTGAAAGCTTTGACGAATTGTAACGATTCAGGCCTCTGATCGTTACCACGAATGGAATTAACAGGAGAAAAAATATGTCCCTTGCATCTATTTTGGGCCTGGCGCAGACAGCGCTGGAGCTGGGCCTGATCAGTTCCCTTACGGTATTGGCGCTGTTTTTAAGCTATTCCATGCTGAATGTCTGTGACCTGTCCACGGACGGCTGCTTCACTTTAGGAGCGGCCGTCGGGGCAGTGGTTGCCATCTCTGGGCATCCCTATCTGGCGATCCCGGCGGCCATGGGAGCGGGAATCCTGTCCGGCTTTATCACGGCGCTGCTGCAGACCAAGATGGGCGTGGACAGCCTGCTGGCGGGTATCATCGTAAATACAGGGTTGTATTCTGTGAATATTGCGGTTATGGGGAATGCCTCTCTGCTGAACATGAATAAAACGGAAACGGTTTTTACCAAGATGAAGCAGCTGCTTCAGGGAAGCTTTCTCGGCAATCAGTATAAGATTGCGGTTGCAGCCCTTGCGGTTATCCTGGTGGCAGTATTTCTGGCTCTGTTTCTTCGTACAAAGCTGGGCTTGGCGATCCGGGCCACCGGAAATAATCCGGATATGGTTCGCTCTTCTTCCATTAACCCAGTGTTTACTACGATCATCGGTCTCTGTATTGCCAATTCCTTTACCGCATTATCCGGCTGTCTGCTGGCACAGTCGCAGAAGTCGGTCAACATCGATATCGGTTCTGGGATGGTAACGATTGCGTTGGCTTCCCTGCTGATCGGTAACGCCTTTACCGGAAAAGGAAAGGTTCCGGTTCGTATTTTGGGAGCAGTACTGGGCGCTTTTGTGTTCCGCTTGGTGTACACCATAGCCCTGCGCTTCAATATGCCTGCCTTTATGCTGAAGCTTGTTTCCTCCGTGATCGTGGTTATCGCCATATCCGGCCCCTATCTGAAGAAGCAGATGCCAATGTTAAGGAGACGCTTTTCTCATCATACCGGAAGGAGGAATGAGTGATATGCTGCGGTTGTCCCATATTTCGAAGACATTCAATCCCGATACCGTGAATGCAAAACAGGCTCTCGATGACCTGTCCCTGGAGGTGAAGGACGGCGATTTTATTACGATTATCGGAGCTAACGGAGCAGGGAAATCCACATTGTTTAATGCCATTGCGGGAAGCTTTTTTACGGACAGCGGCTCCATCCTGCTGGATGGTAAGGACATTACCCTGACTCCCGAGCATGACCGGGCCCGGGTAATCGGAAGACTTTTCCAGGATCCCATGCGGGGCAGCGCCCCCGGCATGACTATCGAGGAGAACCTGTCCCTGGCGGCGGGGCACGGCGGCTGGCTGTCGAGGATCTCCAAGGAAGATAAAAAGCTTTTCCGGGAACGGCTGGCGCTCCTGGGCATGGGGCTGGAGGATCGGATGCAGCAGCCGGTGGGACTTTTATCCGGAGGCCAGAGACAGGCGCTGACCCTGATGATGGCCACCATTAATCCGCCCAAGCTCCTGCTGCTGGATGAGCATACGGCAGCGCTGGATCCGGCTACCGCAGAGAAGGTTCTTGCCCTGACCCGTGATATTGTCAGAGAGGGGAAGCTGACCTGCCTGATGATAACCCATAACATGCAGTCCGCACTGGATCTTGGGAACAGGACACTGATGATGGATGGAGGAAACGTGATCTACGACGCGGCGGGGCGGGAACGGGAGAAGCTGCAGGTCTCCGATCTTCTCGTTCTCTTTAAGGAAGCCTCCGGCAAGGCGCTGAATAACGACAGGATGCTGCTGTCGTAGAAGATTTACAAAAAATTCTGACTTTCCCTGGTGAAAGCTGGTAAAAGGTTACCGGACGGGGTAAAGAGAGAAAGCGAGGAAAGCATATATGGAAAACCTGACAATTCAAACCGTTCCCACCGCTAATATGATCGGTATGGCGGTATCCCTGATCGTGGCAGTGGGGCTGCCCGTAGCCCTTTGCATCTTTGTGTGCAGGAAAACAAAAGCCAGGATATCCGGCTTTTTCATCGGTGCAGCCACATTTATCCTATTTGCCCTGATTTTGGAGCAGATTCTGCATACGGCAGTGTTTGCGGCAGCAGGCACGGCGCTTACCGGTAATATTTGGCTGTATGCCCTTTACGGCGGTCTGGCGGCGGGGCTTTTTGAAGAGACCGGCCGCTATCTGGCCATGAAGCTGTGCATGAAAAAGACCTTAAGTAAACAGAATGCGATCCTGTACGGTGTGGGCCATGGCGGTATAGAGGCGATACTGCTCGTCGGGATGAACTGTATTTCCAATCTGCTGCTCTCCGTATCCATCAACAGCGGGCAGCTTGGCATGCTGCTGCCCATGGCCGGGCTGGATCAAAATGTTACGCAGCAGCTTATGACACAGCTGGAGGTATTAAGCATCACTCCTGCATGGCAGTTCTATATGGCCGGTGTGGAGAGGGTTTCAGCGATTATTTTCCATATATCAGCCTCCTATCTGGTATATCTGGCCGTAAAAAAGAAAAAAATATCCTGGTATTTGCTGGCGGTTCTGGCTCATTTTTTGCTGGATGCCATAACGGTGGTGACCGCAGCATATCTGCCGATTCTGGCCGTGGAAGGGATTCTTCTGGCATTCTGCGTCGGGTTAGCCTCTGTGATCTGGCGTATGTATCATAGGGAGCCTGTTTCAGCAGGAATATAATTCAACGGCGGTGTGGGAATATGGGAAAGGGGCAGCTTCTATGTGGAGCTGCCTTTTTTGACTGAAAATTATTGGAAAAAGGGTGTATTATCAAAGCATATCTCTCCCTGTCTGATCATGAAATCCGGAGAGCTGTATGCCTCGGCGGATACAGCAGCGGTATCATAGAGGAAAGTCTGGATATGCGCAGGGAGATAAGCCCGGTAATAGGCCTCCTCCAGCGGGATCCAGCGCTGGAGATAGGCATCCAGATGGGATTTTTCTCGCCGGGCCAGCCGGCTGAGCTGCTCCTGGCGCTGACAGGTTAAAAAGACTTTTCGATCATAATGAGGCGCAAGCAGCGGGTGGTGGCTGTAGCTACCCTCCACGATGGTCAGGGGCGAAGCAGGAAGCCGCCGGGGTTCGGACAGCCGTCCTTCCCGGCAGCTGTAAGGCCGGTAGAGGATTTCCTCTCCCCGGGCGGCAGGCAGCAGGGCCTCCTGCAGGAAGCGATGCAGATCCATATTTTCACAGGGGATCTGCTCCCAGCCGGGTGAACGCTGCGGCAGCGGCAAATAGTAATCATCCATATGCAGGATGCGGCTGGGAAACAGTTCAGCCAGTAGGGATGCCAGGCTGGATTTGCCGCTGCCGCAAGGGCCGTCTATGGCGATGATGGCTCGTCCTGACGCCGACAGATGTCTTTGCACCTGATAAATGATGGGAAAATAGATGGCGTACACATCCCGCAGGAGCCGATAGTGGGGAGCATAGGCTTTACGGAAGGCTTCGCTGTGATGGAGCGCTGGGCAGCCAGCCCGGATATAGTCTGTCAGCCAGGGTTCCAGCCCTGCGGGAGACCATTCCTGCAGCAGGGAAAGCTTGGCGGTCAGGCCTTCCATGGTTCCGTAGTGACGGCGGGCGGTAAGAAACAGAAGCTTGGCCAACAGCGGAGCAGCGGTGCGGATGTCGTAGGCATCTGTCAGGTGAAAGCGGTACAGATGATTGCCGATATCCTCTATCGCTTCTGTTCCGCCTGCAGCGGCTTGTGCCCATTCCCGGAGCAGATATTCCCCAGCCTGCTCGGGGCTTTCGATGATATGCTCCGGGCCAAATTCATTCTGAAACAGCAGTTTCCCGTAATCTGCCGGTTCCATCAGCGGATAACGCTGCCGGTGCTGTGTAAGTATTTCCGATAAATTTTTCTGTCTGACTGGCATAGGTCTCCTTTCTGGTTGTGGTAAGGGGATTCTCCCATTCTCAAGAGCTGATCGTATCAAAAAGGTTATGTAATAGTTTAGCAGAAACATGGCATGCAAGGCAAGTGCTTCTGGTATCATTAAAAATAAGGATTCGCTTTGAATTTTTTTGATACTTTTCCCGATTTGTATTATAATAAGGGCATAATAGATAATATTGATGAAGGAGGGCTTGCGTATGAATATTTTATTTTTCGGAACCAAAAGCTATGACAGAGAATTTTTCCAGAAGCTGATAGGGAGCGGGGCCTATCATGATCTGGAGATAACCTTTATCGAACCGAATCTGACACCGGAGACGGCCAGGCTGGCCGAGGGCTTTGAAGCAGTCTGCGCCTTTGTAAATATGGATCTTTGTGAAAAGACCATCCGCACCCTGCAGAAATGCGGCGTAAAGCTGATTCTGATGCGCTGTGCAGGCTTTAATAACGTGGATCTGGAGACGGCGAAGGCATGCGGGATTACCGTTATGCGCGTGCCGGGATATTCTCCGGAAGCGGTAGCAGAGCATGCCATGGCACTGGTGCTTACGGCGGACAGACATATGCATAAGGCATATATCAAGTGCCGGGAAAACAATTTCAATCTTGCCGGCCTGATGGGAGTCAATCTGTACGGAAAAACGGCGGGTATTATAGGAACCGGGAAGATTGGCGCAGCTATGGCAAGAATCTGCCATGGTTTCGGTATGCGGGTGATCGGCTACGATGTTTATCCGAACAAGAGTCTGGATTTCGTGGAGTATGTGGATTTTGAACATTTGCTCTCAGAATCCGATCTGATTTCCCTGCACTGTCCCTTGACGGAGGAAAACTACCATCTGATTAATAAGGATACGATACAGAAAATGAAGGATGGCGTTATTCTGGTCAATACCTCCAGAGGAGCGCTGATCAAGACGGAGGATCTGATCCAGGGCATCCGGGACGGAAAGTTTTTTGCGGTTGGACTGGATGTATATGAGGAAGAGACAGGTACGGTATATGAGGATATGTCGGATCGCATACTGGAGCATTCCACTATGGCCAGGCTGCTCTCTTTCCCCAATGTCATGGTCACCTCGCATCAGGGCTTTTTTACCCAGGAGGCTTTACAGGCAATCAGCCTGACAACGATGGACAATGCCCTGGCATTTGTGGAGGGCAGAAAAAATGGCAATGAGTTATAAATGATGCCGCAGACTCTGACATGAGAGGGCTTGCATAAAGATGGTAGAATATGGTATGCTTATAGTCAGTTCGATAGAGATACCGGACGGAGAGGATATCATAATGATGACCAATAAACCTAGAATTTTGAAAAACAAGCTCTTTTTATATCTGACGGAGTTTTTCGCCGGTATGTCCGTGATGGCGGTGGAGCTGGGAGCCAGCCGGCTGCTGGCGCCGTATTTCAGCTCTTCCCAGATCGTGTGGACGATTATTATCGGCACCATCATGATTGCCATGGCGCTGGGAAATATCTACGGCGGACGCAGTGCGGACAGGCATCCCAGCCCCGATAAGCTTTACGGGCGGATCCTGGTGGCGGCGGTATGGATCGCAGCCATTCCGGTGGTGGGGAAATATGTTATCTTGGGGATCTCGGCTCTGCTGATTTTTACCGTGAATACCAATTTCCTGATCTGGGCGGCTTTTGCGGCCTGTATGGTGATCTTTGTATTCCCGCTGTTTCTGCTGGGCACAGTGACTCCTTCCCTGGCAAAGTATTCGGTGGACAGCTTGGATGAAAGCGGTAAGACCGTGGGCAACTTGGGGGCGTTTAATACCATCGGCAGCATCATCGGCACTTTTGTTCCTACCTTTATCAGTATTCCTGCGGTGGGCACCTCCGTCACCTTTCTGATCTTTGCCGGAATCCTGCTGGCGCTGGCGGTTATTTATTTTATCAGCAGGAGGGCGGGAGCGGTGAAAAGCGCTGTGGCAGGCGTTCTTTTTCTGGCCTGTTGCCTGACCGGGGCGGAAAACAGCTTTGCCTTTTGGGAATCGGATCTGACCTATGAAGGGGAGTCCATCTATAATTATCTCCAGGTCAAGGAGGATGAGCGCCAGGTGATCCTGTCCACCAATGTGCTGTTCGGCGTACAGTCCGTGCTGATGAAGCAGGAGGGGCTTACGGGCATGTATTATGACTATGCCATGGCAGCACCGCTGATGACGCCCCAGGAAAACCCCGGGGACTGCAGTGTGCTGATCCTTGGCATGGGGACAGGAACTTATGCGACCCAGTGCAGCCGCTATTTTG
This sequence comes from uncultured Acetatifactor sp., assembly GCA_944381545.1. Lineage (GTDB taxonomy): Bacteria > Bacillota > Clostridia > Lachnospirales > Lachnospiraceae > Acetatifactor. Next base: position 8,042 of record CALWLO010000018.1, read on the forward strand.
GAAAGATGGATATTGAAGGAGTGGAAATAGACGGGAAGATCACGGAGCTTGCCAGAACTTATTTTGAACTGCCCGAGGAAGTACAGGTAAATACCTATGACGGCAGGGCTTATCTGAATGCCATAGAGGAAAAATATGATGTGATCATGGTGGATGCCTATCAGGATATTACCATTCCCTTTCAGATGTCCTCCGTGGAATTCTTCACCCTGGTAAAAGAACACCTCAAGGATGGGGGCGTCATGGTGGTGAATATGAATATGCGGGGTACTGGTGAAGGCAATATCAACCAGTATCTGTCGGATACCATCGCCAGTATCTTTGAGCAGGTGTATACTGTGGATGTGCGGGGCACCACCAACCGGGAGCTTTTTGCCATGAATCACGATGGGCTGGAGCAGCTTGCGGCGCACAGCACGCAGCTTACTGACAGCAGCCTGGCGGCGCTGATGGAACAGGTACAGATGAATCTGACGGCTTATGAAGCGGGGGAGTATCTCATGACCGACGACAAAGCGCCGGTGGAGCTTCTGGGTATGCAGGTCATTGACGAGCTGATCCGGGACGAGGTGGCTTATTATAAAGATATTTATGAGCAGCAGGGGATCAGCGGGGTGCTGGAGAGTTTGAATTGATTTCGTTTTCCACAGAGAGATATCTGTATCAGCAGATGTCTCTCTTTTCATTTTATAGGAAAGTTCTCTGAACTTCCTATAGAATAAAAAGCCCTCCGGACAGGATCGCACTGCAAGTATTTCTGCAACCAACTGCGAAGAAACAAAAGGTAGCGGAAATGCAGCAGCTGTGTTAAAATAAGTACGGAGAATTTCGGATATGCATGAAGAGGAAAGGATGTAAAGGCATAGATGAGCGGAATAAAGAGACTGCTTCTGCTTGGTATGGCAGCTGGCGTGCTCTGCGGCTGCGGACAGGCACAGGAAGCGGAGAGGGCGGTGGAGCTGCAGGGAGAAGCGGTCAGTGAGACGGCTTATGAGATGACGCCGGTGATCCGGGGAACCGTACAGCAGCCGCTGGTCATTGACTGCAATTATTTGCAGACCGTGGAAATGGATCTGTATTTTGCAGTAGACCAGGAGATTATCACCGATGTTTATGTGGAAAACGGGGATACGGTGGAGCAGGGCGAGCTCTTGGTCAGTGTGGATGCGGAAAATATGGAAAAGCGGATCGCAGAGCTGGAGTATCAGCTGGCCAAAGCGAAGCTGAGTCTGCAGCAGCTGCAGGAGAACAAAGCATTCGACCTGGAACAGGCAGATATCCTGTTCAGCTATACTGCCATGTCGAATGCAGATAAGGAGGCTCTGAAGGAGCAGAAGGAAAGTATTGAGAAGTCCTATAAGAACCGGCTGGAAGATGCCGCTGATTCGGTGGAATTGTTGGAGGCGAGGCTGCAAGAGGCAAGGGAATACATGAGAAACGGCAGGCTGTATGCGCCCATGGACGGGATTATCAGCTTTGTGAAAACGGATCTGGAGGGAAGCGTCACAGATCAGACAGAGCGTGTGATCAGTCTGTATGATGCGCAGTCATGCATGTTTATCTCGGAGAATACGGAAGCCATCCCGTATATAGATCCCGAAGAAGAGTATACCATTGTCTGCGGTCTGGGTAATTCCCAGCGGGAGTATACGGTAACTCCCGCCAATACGGAGAACTGGGGGGAACAGATCTATTTCCGGCTTCTGGATGAGGAATACGATCCCAATATCATCAAAAACGGTAAGATCAGTATCATAACGGAGGAAGCGGAGGATGTGCTGTGCGTGGACAGGACGGCCATCCATGCTTCAGAGGAGAGATACTATGTCTATCTGCTGGATGAAAATGGCATACGCAGGATGCGCTTTGTAGAGACGGGGCTCTGGGGAAGTGATCTGGTGGAGATCCGCAGCGGCCTGGAAGAAGGGGATTATGTGATTCGTTAGGTGTGGGGAACGGTTTATGGGCAGATTAGGAGCTTGGAGGAGAAAAAGCATACTGGCGCTGGCGCTGCTGCTATCCTTGGGGATGTACGGATGCGGCAAAAATCCGCAGTCCGACCAAACTGCAGCACAGGTAAAGACACTGACGGTTAATCCCCTGCAGCAGGAACAGACGGTGAGGATTGGCCTGGGAGATGTGAAAAAGCGGAGTATTTATGACGGCATCATCAGTCCCTATGTGGAAGAACTGTGCTTTCCGGACGACGGTATTTTCCTGGAATACCGGGTGAAGCTGGGGGATACGGTAGAAAAGGGCGAGACGCTGGCGGTGGCCGATATATCGGCTTACCAGGAGCAGGCGGAGGGCCTGCAGGAGCAGATTGATGAGCTGACGGGCCAATATGAGTATGAGATCCAGACCCGGGATAACAGCCTGAGAATCTGTGAGATCGAATTGGAGGAGACCTATAAGCTGATTGATCTGACGGAATATATGCAGGATAATTATACGGAGCTTTGTGTGAAAGCAGGCAATCTGGTGAGCCAGATGGAACGGCTTGAGCTGGAGAAAAAGCATCTGACGGAGAACTATGAACTGGAGCTTCCTTATCTGCAGGGGCAGTTGGAGGAGTGCCGTAAAAAGCTGCGGAATCATACGATCCAGGCGCCCTTTGACGGGGTGGTGGTTCAGCTGCAGTCTGCTGTCAGCGGCGATAAGGTCAGTCAGGATATGCCGCTGCTGGTGCTGGCGGACACCACCCGGTATCTGGCAGTGGGGGATTATGTGAACCGGCGGGATGCGGAAAAAGCGGAGCGCATCTACGTGTTTATCAACGGGGAGGAGTATGAAGCGGAGTACATACCGATGGATCAGAAGGTTTACAGTGCGCTGGTAGCCAAGGGTCTGACGCCCTGCTCCAGTTTTGAGCTGTACCCCGAGGAGCCGCTGGAGTATGGGCATGCAGCCAGCATTGTGGTGCAGCAGGAATCCCGGCAGCAGGTGCTGGTGATCCCGAGCCTGGCACTGCAGCAGGAGGGTTCACGGAAATACTGCTATCTTAAGGGAACGGAAGGAAGAGAGAAGGTTTATCTGGAAACCGGCTTGTCGGACAGCCTGTATTATGAAGTGTTGGGCGGACTTCAGGAAGGAGATGAAGTGTACATTGACTAGGCGTAAGTTTATCGCAGGAATCATGACGGCAGCTGCCTTAGGATTATCCGGCTGCGGACAATCCGGCGGGGTGCTGACGGATGCCGGTACCAATGTGGCGCTTCAGCCCGATCCGTCCGAATATCTGGATCTCTCGGTCCTGTCAGAGGACGCTGGGGAGGATAGCTGGAACAGTTACAGCTCCTATACGGTGACCTACGGCACGTTCAGTACACAAATGACGGCTCTGCGGGCCAATGTGCAGATGCTGGAAACCAGTTGTGTAAAGGCAGAGTACAGCACCGGCACCATGCGGCTGGTGGAGGTGCTGGTGGAGAGAAACCAATATATCACAGCGGGCACTCCGGTGGCGCTGGTTTCCATGGAAACGGATGAACTGGATCTGCAGGAGCTGGAGAGGAGATTGCTGCGGCTCCAGCAGCGGTATGCGGAGGATCTGGAGGAGTTTCAGGAGAGTCAGGAAGAGAGAGAGGCATTATTTGCCAGATGGGATCCCCAGAGGAGTATTGATATGATTCGCTATCATCAGGCGCAGCTGGATTTTGAGCAGACGGCGGCAAGCTATGAAAAGCAGATTGCCAATCTGCAGGAGGAGATCCGTTCTCTTAAGGAGCTGGCGGGACGGACCCAGATCGTGGCAGAGGAAGACGGCTTTGTGCTGGAGGTCTGTATCCGGCAGAAGGGGGAAACGCTGGAAAACGGGGCAACGATTGTCAAGCTGGCGCCGGCGGATAAGATCTGCCTGGAATTTCCGGATGCGATGGAGCATTACGGATATGGCAATCAGGTTACGCTGCTGGTGGGGGATACCCGAACCGCAAAGTCCTATGATGCCATGGTGGTCAGCGCTGTGGGAAAGACGCTCAGCAGTCAGTGGGACTTGGCCACCAGCCGGCTGGACGGGGCATATGATATGGCAGAATTGCTGGGCAACGGGCCTTTTTATGTGACGGGCGAGACCAATGTGATGGAGAATGTACTTCTGGTGCCTTCGGAGGCAGTAACTGTGGAGAACCGGAAATATTACGTGACAGTGCTGGGGGAGGACGGAAGTCTGACCAAGACCCAGTTTATTCCGGGAGGAAATAATGCGGAGTATTATTGGGTTTTTGATGGCCTGAAGGAAGGCACAAAGGTTATGATGCCATAGGAGATTATCATGCTTACACTTATTTTCCAGAAGTTGTTACATAAAAAGTGGATGGTGCTCTGTCTGCTGATCGGTGATATTTTATTGATTGCAGTGGCGGTTAGTTACCCTATGTACCGCAACTCTTCTTTCCAGCGAATGCTGACGGATGAGTTTGCGCAGTATCAGGAGAGCGAGGGAGTCTGGCCCGCCGTCTGGGGGGTGAGCCATACCCGGAGTATGGGCAGAACAGGCGTCACCTACGAGCAGCTGACCGGCTATGTAAAGCGCTGCCAGGCCCAGCTGAATGTGCCGGTTTATCAGGAAATAGAGTATCTGAGTACATCCCTTGACAGGGTAAATCCTGTGGTAGCCAGGGACGAAAGGATCAAACGGAGCGTGGAGATTTCTGCCGTCAGCGGTCTTGAGGATGAGATACAAATCTGCGCCGGACGCCTGCCGGAGGCAGAGCAGGCGGCAGACGGCTGTTTGGAGGTCATCATCAGTGACGCCATGGCAGATACCATGAATATCCTGCTGGATGAAGTCTATGAATTTGAGAACTTTACCTGGGCGGACGGCAGTCCCATGCGGATCCGGATAGTGGGTATGTTCCGTCCGTTAAATGAGGCCTCGCCGTTTTGGGTGGAAGCGCCCTCCGATCTGCAGAAAGACGCCTTTGTAAGCCGGGATGTCTATCAGGAATATTTTTTGGGAGAGGATCAGGAATTTGCCTTTGGCTGTAAGAAGCGGATCTATGTGCTGTGGGATTATGAAAAAATTGCACCGGGGCAGATCAGGGATATTCTGCAGACCTCCCAGAGATTGGTGGATGCCGAACAAAACGGCAGTATGATCCTGAAAAATGCTTATGAGGGGATCCTGCAGAACTACAGCGCCAAGGCCAGGAGAGTAGAGGCTTCTCTGATGATCCTGCAGATCCCGGTACTGGCCCTGCTTCTGGCATTCATTTATATGATATCTTCACAAATGCTGACCATGGAGCAAAATGAAATCTCCGTGATGAAGAGCCGCGGAGCCGGAAGAAAGCAGATACTGCAGATGTATCTGACGCAGGATCTGATCTTGGGGCTGGTCTCGCTGGCCGCAGGGCTGCCCCTGGGGTATCTGTTCTGTACTGTACTGGGGACGGCTACGGACTTTATGGAATTCTCCGGCAGGCGTACGCTCTGCGTTACTTGGTCGGGGGATGTGCTGCTCTATGCCGGCGGGGCGCTGCTGGTGATGATGGTGCTGACGCTGCTGCCGGTGATCGCCTACAGCCGGGTATCCATCGTGAATCTGAAGCAGTCCCAGGCCAGAAAGAAGCGTTCTTTGTGGAAAAAGCTTTATCTGGATGTGGTCAGCCTGGCGGTGTCGCTGTATGGGTATTATAGCTTTTCCAGGAATCCGTCGAATATGATGGAGCAGGTGCTGACGGGAGAGACACTGGATCCCCTGCTGTATCTCAGCTCCTCCCTGTTTCTGCTGGGATGCGGGCTGCTGGCGCTGCGTCTTCAGCCCTTTCTGCTTCGGCTGATTTTTCGGATCGGCAGAAAGCGTATGGCTCCGTCCTCCTATGTTGCCTTTGTGGAGGGGATCCGCGGAGCGCAGAAAAAGGAATTTATCATGCTGTTTATGATGCTGACGGTAGCGCTGGGCATACACAATACCACAGTGGCCCGGACGATTGTGGCCAATGCCGAGAAAAATACCGCTTATACCGCCGGGGCGGATCTGGTGCTTAAGGAGGTGTGGAGGGATGATTCCTCCGTCATAGAGGCGGGAGAGACTATCACCTACACGGAGCCGGATTATGGTAAATATGACACGATAGCAGGTATGGCTGCCCACACCAGGGTATTGAATATGAACATCAGTATCAGCCGGAAATCCCCGGATATGCAGTTGATGGGGATTATCACCAATGAATTTGCCCAAGTCGCCCTGATGCCGGAGGGACTGCTGCCCTATGGGTTTTATGACTATTTGAATGTATTGGCTTCTTCAGAGAATGCCGTGCTGGTGTCGGAGAATTTTATGACCAAGCTGGACTATCATCTGGGGGATACCATCAGTATCCCGGATCGCAGTGATGGTGCAATCCGCCTGAAGATCAGGGGCTTTTTCAACTATTGGCCCTCTTATCGTCCATACAGCTACAGTCTCAACGGTGATGGGTCGTTGGTGCAGGAGGACAATTATCTGATCGTTGCAAACCTGGCCATGCTGGAACAGGAGCAGGGGAAGGTGCCCTATGAGATCTGGTTTCGGACGCAGGAAAATGCGGATGGAGTATACCCCTGGCTGGAGGAGCACCCGGCAGTGAAGCTGACGAAGTTTACCGATCTGAATGGGGTAAGGGAAGCTGTTCTCAGCGATACTCTATTTCAGGGCACAAACGGGATCCTGACCATGAGCTTTATTGTCGTGCTGCTGCTGTGCGGTGTGGGCTATTTGATTTATTTTATCCTGTCCATCCGATCCAGGGAGCTGCTTTTTGGCGTGCTCCGGGCCATGGGCATGAAAAAGGGAGAGATCAGCCGGATGCTGGTGCTGGAGCAGCTCTTCTGCGGTCTTTATTCCCTCCTGATAGGAACGGTGATTGGTCTGGCGGGTTCGCGCATGTTTGTGCCGATGATTCAGAATGCTTATGCGGCTTCCGACCAGGTGCTGCCTCTCGAGCTGATTACCGGCAGAAGTGATCTGCTGCAGCTCTTTGGCATTATCGGTATTGTGGTGCTGGTATGCCTGTTGGTGATCAGCCGGATTGTGGCCCATATGAATATCAGCAAGGCATTGAAGCTGGGGGAGGATTGAGCCATGGAGAATCGGCAAATGCAGAAAAATATCATTGTGGCGGAGAATATTGTGCGCAGCTTTCCAGTTCCGGGCAGCGCCCCCGGCAGCCGGGAGGAATTTATGGCATTAAAGGGGATTTCCCTGGCTGTGCCTGCCCGGAGCCTGACGATCCTGCGGGGAAGATCCGGCTCCGGCAAAACCACGCTGCTGAATATCCTAAGCGCCCTGGATCAGCCCACCCAGGGCCGGGTATGGCTTCAGGAGCAGGATATTACCGCCATGACCGGGGGGGCCAGAGATCAGCTGCGGCGCAGGAGGTTCGGATTTATTTTTCAGTCGGTATCTCTGATACCGCTGATGAGCGCTTATGAAAATGTGGAGTTTGTGCTGCGGATGGCGGGCATGAAGCAGGGGCGTCAGGAACGGGCGGAGGAATGCCTGAAACTGGTGGGCCTGGGAAACCGCATGCATCATATGCCCCAGGAGATGTCCGGCGGAGAGCAGCAGAGAGTGGCCATCGCCCGGGCTGTAGCCCATAGACCGGATATGATCTTTGCGGATGAGCCCACGGGAGAACTGGACTCGGCCACGGCGTTGTCGGTGGTGAATCTTTTCAAGGAACTGGTGAAAAAGGAAGGGGTTACCATCCTTATGACCACCCATGATGTAGGCCTGATGGGAGCGGGGGATAAAGTGTTTGCGCTGGAGGACGGAAAACTGATAGGAGAAGCGGAGGAGAGTCATGGGATATCGTTATGAGACACATATGCACACCTGTGAAGGAAGCGCCTGTGCCAGTGCATCGGGGGCGGAGATGGCCCGGATCCATAAGGAAAACGGGTATACAGGGATCTTTGTTACGGATCATTTCTTTAACGGAAATACGGCAGTGCCCAGGGATTTGCCCTGGCGGGAGCGGATTGGGCGGTTTTGCCTGGGATATGAACATGCCAGGGAAGAGGGGGAAAAAATCGGACTGGATGTATTTTTTGGTTTTGAATATGGGGTAAATGCTGCGGATTTCCTGGTTTATAATCTGGACAGGCAATGGTTGCTGGAGCATGAGGATATTGACCGGGAGGATGCGCGCAGAGCCTTTGCGCTGATGCGCCGGGACGGAGGGTTTATCATCCATGCCCATCCCTTCCGGGAGCGGGACTATATCGATCATATCGAACTGTTTCCCAGGGATGTGGATGGAGTGGAGATTGTAAACGGCGCCCAGCTGGAGCTTCCGGAGATGAATGACCGGGCCAAGATCTATGCTATGATGTATGGACTGCCGGGGACGGCAGGGTCGGATTCACATCACATCAATGCCCTATATGGCAGCGGAGTGGAGGTGCCCCGGAGGATGGAGAGGGCTGCGGACTATCTGGAGATGCTACGGGCCGGCGAGGTAAAGTGCCTGGGGTATGGCCGGGTTCTGAAGTAAGACTGGGGAAAAAGGCATCGGCAATTGATGGGAGGATGAGGAGAAGTGAAAAAAGAAGCAGGTTGGATTGTGGGAATAGCTGTAGCAGTGTCTCTGGCGTATTTATTAATTACGGAACAGATAGATATTGCGAGGGAGATTATCCCCTATGTGATGTTAATCATTTGCTTTGCCCTTGCAGGCATGATCTATGAGCGGAATCGAAAGAGGCGGGAGGAGAAGTTTATTCAGGAGTATCTGGAGACGCATCCCGAGGAAAAGGAGATGTTGAAAAATTTATTTCCCATGGTGGCGGAGGATGATGCCGCTGCAGTCGCCTCCCGGACATTTGTCCGAGGTGTGGTGAGACCGGCAGCAGATTTTAGGGGAACCATCACCTGGCTTATTTCGGTTCTGTGGCTGTGTCTGCTGATATTGATGGCGGCCGCCTGGGTGGACGGCAGTTTTGTGGAGCCGGAAACTGTTGCCGGCTTTGGCATACTTGCAGCGGGGTTATTTCTTTTTTCCGTATTGATGTGCTGGTTGATGAATAAATATATGTACGAATTATACTATAGTGTCTATGGGGTGGTAGTGAAAAGCGGCCGAAAGCAGAAGAATTACAGCTGGAAGGAGATCGGCGGCTTTCAGCAGATGAATTACCGGTATGTTTTTTTGGATCCGGAGGGAAAACGGCTGTTTTCCACCAACTGCTCCTATGAGGGCTTTGACGGGTTTATGACCCAGTACCGCAAAACCCATGGAAATGCTGTCTGAACCGATTTGCAAAAAATTACAAAAACGAGTGGAAAAAACAAGAGGAATGTAGTAAAATAGACCTATAGAAAAAGCCGGACAGGGGCGGATGAGGTGAAAACTGCCGAAAATGTCGCAGGTAAGAGCTGCGATATCAATTTGACTCGGGGCAGCGCAGAGGGCTGTCGGCGCTGTGAGAAAAATGACCGGGAGGGACAGGGTGTCTATTCCTGTCATGCAGGCCTGATGGATTTCGGCATACCGATTACCCTGCAGGACGGTACAGTACTGGGCAGCGTGAGCGGCGGTCAGGTGCTGCCTTGAGAACCCGGATGAGGATAAGTTCAGGGCTACGGCCAGGGAACTTGGAATTGATGAGGATCGTTATATCGAGGCGCTGAAGAATGTCAATGTGAGAAGCAGAGAGCAGATCGAGGCATCTGCCAATCTGCTGGGAGATGTGATTAATATGTTTGTACAGGCCAGCTACGCCAACATGCAGAATGACATGATTGTGGGCAGGCTGCAGGAGGGGATCAATAAAGCGGCGGAGAAGATTGTGAAGGCCAATGAAAATACCCATCAGATCGAGGCCTACAGCAACAGGCAGAAGATCCTGGCGCTGAATGCCAGTATCGAGGCGGCGCGTTCCGGTGAGACGGGCAAGGGATTTGCCGTGGTAGCCGAGGAAGTGCAGAAGCTGGCACAGGGTATGGCGGTTACCAGTGTGAATATTAAGGATGCCCTGAAAGGGGTGACGGAGACGATTATGCAGCTGCGGGAGTAAAAGGCTTCCCGAAAGTCTGATGACAGGCTGACAACAGAATGGGAAAACGGCATGAAGGTAAGATGGGATCATGCCGTTTTTTGTGCACAGGAATGCAGAAAAGAGGCGGCAGCAGGAGGCAGAGGAAGAGGATGGAAACGATTACGCTGAATGGAATCTGGAGAATGAAGGTGTTAGGGGAAAATGTCTACGGGATCCCTGAGGAATGGATGGAGGCAAGAGTGCCGGGGAGTGTGTATGGGACGCTTCTGGAGTTAGGAAAGATGCCCGATCCCTATTATCGGGATAACGAGCTGAAAGCAACCAGGCTGATGGAGAATGATTTTGTCTATGAAACCGATGTAGAGATAACACAGGAGATGCTGGAGCATGACGGCGTCATGCTGCGGTTTGAGGGGATTGATACCCTGGGCGAGGTATATCTGGGGGATGTGCTGCTGGGACATGTGGAGAATATGCACCGGATATGGGAATATGATATCCATGGGCTGGCCAGGGTGGGGATCAATACGATACGGGTGGTACTGCATTCACCGATCCGATATATTCAGGAGGAAAACAAAAAGATCTATACCGGCGGTGTGAATGAAGCCATGGCGGGATACCCCCATCTGCGGAAAGCTCACTGCATGTACGGCTGGGATTGGGGCCCCAGACTGCCGGATGCAGGGATCTTCCGCAGGGTGAGTCTGCAGCTGGTGGACAGCGCCAGATTTGATAGCGTGTATGTGATCCAGTACCACGAGGGGCCGGATATGCAGGAGCTGCATTTTGAGGAAAGCAGGGTGCAGGAGTCATTTCAGGCGCCGGTGCCCCGCATGAAGGGCGGCAGGCTGCAGGTGCAGGTGGATCGGGTGCGGCTGGAATTCCAGGTGGATCTGGAGATCTTCCGGGAGGAGGAAGAGCTTTCAGCCGCCGTGACGGTAACAGCGCCGGACGGAACGGTGTATGGGCAGTCTGCGGACGGAACCATCACCATTGAAAAGCCGCAGCTGTGGTGGCCAAATGGCTATGGAGAGCAGCCCCTGTATACCGTGAATGCCCGGCTGCTGGGCAGCGACGGACGGATCCTGGATACCTGGGAGCGACAGATCGGTCTGCGCACCATAACTATGGATATCCGGCCGGATCAGTGGGGCAATCAGTTTGCCCATCAGGTCAATGGTGTGGACATTTTCGCCATGGGTGCGGATTATATTCCCGAGGACAATCTGCTTTCCCGAGTGACCAGGGAGCGCACGGAAAAGCTGCTGCGGGATGCAGCTAAGGCCGGTCATAACAGTATCCGGGTCTGGGGTGGAGGGTATTATCCCGATGACTTTTTCTATGAGATCTGCGACGAGCTGGGGCTGATTGTGTGGCAGGACTTCATGTATGCCTGCTCTTCCTATGAACTCAGCGAGGCCTTTGAGCAGAATATTCGTATCGAAACCGAGGAAAATGTGCGCCGGATCAGGCATCATGCTTGTCTGGGACTGTGGTGCGGCAATAATGAGATGGAGACACAGACGCTGGATAAGTGCTGGAAACCGTCCCCAAAGCAGTTTTATGATTATATCAAGCTGTATGAGTATATTATCCCTCAGATCCTGCGCAGGGAGGATCCTCATACCTTTTATTGGCCGTCATCCCCGTCCTCGGGCGGCAATTTCGAGAATCCATGGGATGAGAACCGGGGAGATACGCATTACTGGGATGTGTGGCACGGCAACAAGCCTTTCACCGAATATCGGAAGTTCCGGTTCCGTTATCTGTCGGAGTTTGGGTTCCAGTCTTTCCCCTGCCTGCAGACGGTGGAAAGCTTTACGGAGCCCGAGGATCGGAATATCTTTTCCCGGGTCATGGAGATGCACCAGCGGAATGTGGCGGCCAATGGCAAAATCCTGAATTATCTGTCGGCCACCTACCTGTACCCCGCCAGCTTTGAACAGCTGCTGTATGCGTCCCAGCTGCTGCAGATGGAGGCAATACGATACGGTGTGGAGCATTTCCGCAGACATCGAGGTCATTGTATGGGCACAGTGGTATGGCAGCTCAATGATATCTGGCCTGTGGCATCCTGGTCCAGCATCGACTATTTTGGCCGCTGGAAGGCGCTGCACTATGCCCAGAAGCGAATGTTTGCACCGGTGCTGATCTCCTGTCAGGAGATCGGTGAGTTATCGGAGCGCCCTTACTGTATCATGGAACCCGGCCCCATGGAGGTATCCGCCCAGCTCTGCGTATCCAATGAGACTATGGCGACAGTGCGGGGGATCTGTCACTGGCAGCTGCGCAGCTATTTGGGAGAGGTGCTTTTAAGCGGGGACAGGGAGGTATTCGCAGAGCCTCTCAGCAGCCTGTGGCTGGATAAGATAGAATTCACAGAGGGAGTCAATTACGGTGTACAGGAGAAATATTTCAGTTACCAGCTTGAGGTGGGCGGAGAGATCGTATCCGAGGGTACCAGCCTGTTTACCGCACCGAAGCACTTCCGTTTTGCAGATCCCCTTTTGCGTGTGCGGCGGGAAGGGAATGACCTGATTATCCGGGCGGAACACTTTGCGAAATCGGTGGAAATATGGGGCACCGAAGGCTATGTAAAACTTTCGGACAACTATTTTGATATGAATCCCGGAGAAAAAAGAGTACAGATCCTGGAGGGTGATGCGGAAAGCTTTCGGGTAAGAAGCGTGTATGATATTCGGTAGATGAGGAAGATGGAGGAATGCAGAACGGAAGTAAGGAGGGGACGTATGCGGATCAGAACCCGCAGGGAAATAGGCAATGCTATCAGGCGGGACTGGAACAGCTATAAGACAGGTCTGCTGATGGCGGCGGTGATTATGTCCGGCATCAGTCTGCTGGGGCATGGCATCTGTCCCAGCAAGGAACTGGTGGGACTGCCCTGTCCCGGATGCGGCCTGACCCGAAGCATCCTGCTGATTCTGCAGGGGAAGTTTGCGGAAAGCTGGCAGCTGCAGCCCTTTGGGTATGCCTGGCTGGTACTGGCAGTCATATTTATTCTGGATCGATACATTCTGGAAACAAGGCAAAAGCTCTGGGTGGGTCTTTTGGTGGTGATCTGCATCGGTATGGCGGCGCTGTATGGCTGGCGCATGGTGACGCTCTATCCGAATGTGGAGCCCGTGACCTATTATGAGGGTAATCTGCTGCGGAAAATATATGGAATCGGTTTGGAGACCGGTTTACAGCAATAAAAATGTGCAGTCCTTGTGGGGAATCATAACCACAGGGGCTGCACATTTTTTTGTGATTACCGGGTCAGTTCTTCCAGCTCTTCGATCACCTGGCCGAATACCTCCAGCGCATCCTGGATGGGCTGGGCGGTGGTCAGATCCACACCGGCGATCTTCAGCAGCTCCACCGGAGGCAGGGAGCTTCCGCCGGAAAGGAACTTCTTATAGCGTTCCACAGCGGGCGCACCCTCCTTTAAAATGCTGCGGGCGATAGCCACGGCAGCGGAGAAAGAGGTGGCATACTGATACACATAGAAGTTGTAGTAGAAGTGGGGGATCCTTGCCCACTCCACACCGATCTCGGGATCGGATACCATATCCGGGCCATAGTACTTGCAGTTTAAGTCATAATATACCT